>JAAHGR010001130.1 GCA_010672425.1 Symploca sp. SIO2E6 | reverse complement strand
GCTGCACTAGGGTAATTAGCAAACGCAGCGGTAGCAAGAGAGTAGACTTCATTTTGTTAAGCTAAATTAGAGGTTGAAAGTGGGATTGCAATTTGATCTAGGAATAAAATCTTCTCAATCATTACATGATTATCCGAGCCAGAGATGGCAAAGGGGGGTTACCCAGAAATTAGCTTTAGCTTTTACCCCTTTACTTTTCCTACTCTCTAGCTGCGGTGCCTCCAACTCAGTTTCCCAAAGCCGCTGGCAAACCTACGAAAACCCCCGCTACAAATTTCAGTTTCCCTATCCCAACAACTGGGAATCTGTACCAATGCCAGAGAATCTGGATGGGGAAGCTTTTCGTGACCCCAACAATCCTCGGCTTGAGATTAGGGGTTGGGCACTTAACCAATTACCAGAGACTGAGAGTTCATCATCTAGTAATACCTCTCCAGACTCCCCTAACTTTACCACCGAACAAGGAGTAATGGGTCAACTAGAAGTGGAGGTAGGAATTGAAACTAGCTCAATGAGTTTAACCTTGAACCAGGGAGAAGTAGAATATCATTGGCAGGGGCAATCGGATAGTGAGCAGTTTGCTAATTACTATCTCTTTTTCCATTACATTGCTACTCAATATCGTCTCCCTTAGGTAGGTGTTAGGTGTTAGGTGTTAGGTGTTAGGTGTTAGATGGTAAGTGGTAAACAGATAACTTTAGCAATTCTTGGTGCTGGTGCTTGGGGAACGGCTCTAGCATCTTTGGCAAGGTACAATGGTCATCAGGTGCGCTTGTGGTCTCGCAGTAGTTCCCAAACCTTAGCAGAAGTCCTAATAGGGGTTGATCTAGTTGTCTGTGCTATTTCCATGAAAGGGGTTGCTTTTACTGCTGCCAAAATGCAAGGCATTGAGTTACCTACCAAAGTGGTGATTGTGACAGCAACTAAGGGATTAGACTCAGAAACTACTCACACCCCCTCTCAAATTTGGCACTCTACATTTCCCAAGCATCCCATTGTGGTACTCTCTGGACCGAATCTCTCGAAAGAAATTGAGCAGGGACTACCGGCTGCAACAGTGGTTGCCAGTACTAACCTCAAAGCAGCAGAACTAGTGCAACAGGTATTTGCCTGTGAACGTTTCCGAGTTTACACCAACACAGACCCCATTGGTACTGAATTAGGGGGAACCTTGAAAAATATCATTGCGATCGCGGCGGGAGTGTGTGATGGTCTTAAGCTGGGTACTAATGCTAAATCTGCTCTGATTACTCGTGCCTTAACAGAAATCATTCGCGTTGGCACTCACCTTGGTGCTCAAAGAGAAACTTTCTTCGGCTTGTCTGGTTTAGGGGATATACTAGCCACTTGCAACAGTCCCTTGAGCCGCAATTATCAAGTGGGTTACAACTTGGCCCAGGGGAAATCCTTGGAGGAAATTCTGAGGGAATTAGAAGGTACAGCTGAAGGAGTTAATACTACCAATGTGCTGATTGATTTAGCAAATCGGGAGCAGATTCGACTACCTATTGCTTGGCAAGTATATCGCCTGATCAATAATAAAATTACCCCATTAGAGGCAGTAGAAGCTTTAATGGAAAGGGATTTGAAGCTAGAATTTGGTGACTTGTTTTAGGGCGCTGTTAGTAATGAGTAATGAGTGATGAGTGATGAGTAATGAGTGATGAGTGATGAGTGATGAGTAATGAGTAATGAGTAATGAGTAATGAGTAATGAGTTAATTTTCAATTCCCAATTCCCAATTCCCAATTCCCAATTCCCAATTCCCAATTCCCAATTCCCAATTCCCAATTCCCAATTCCCAATTCCCAATTCCCAATTCCCAATTCCCAATTCCCAATTC
>JAAHGR010000113.1 GCA_010672425.1 Symploca sp. SIO2E6 | reverse complement strand
TTGACTTCTTGGATATTAAGCTGCTGGATTATTCGCGCTGATGAAGATTTCCCCAGGCTAACTAATACATATCCCGTGGACAAGTGAGGTAAATTATGTCAAACATCAAAGAATACGATCTTGTGGCTTTAACAGAAAATGTGCAAGCTGTCCACAAAGAAACTAGAGAGTCAATTTTATTGAGAAAAGGACAGTTAGGTACTGTGGTTATGGAATTCAACACAGAAGCTTATTTAGTTGATTTTGCTGATGCTCAAGGCTGTACTTATGCAATGGAAACAATTGCTGCTGATAAGCTGATGTTGCTCTTCGATAAGCCAATAGCAACTTATGCTTGATCTTATCTTAGGTTTGTAGGGGCGGGTTCACCCGAAACTTGCCTATTCAACGATAATTGAAATAAACCCGCCCCGGCGCATTGTGTACAGCTCCTATCACCCGGGCGGGTGGGAGATAATTGGCTTGTCGATATCCAAAGATATTTGGTGAACCCGCCCCTACGGATACCTGCGATAGCGCAAGCGCTGCTGCAAGCAGATCGCGTGATGTCAGAAACCGGGTTTCTGGGATAATTTTGGTGTGGAAAGCAAGATGTTAGCAAGAAATCCGGTTTCTCTACCCAAGCGTGCAATTGCTCTCAATCTCCTTTCACCTTACGAAAGCAAAGCATTATAATTATATAAGGAAATTAACGGAAAAGTTATTACCATGCTCAGTGAAATAGTTAGTGGCAAAGGAGAAATAGTCATACCATTAGAAATTCGCAACCACCTAAAAATTCAACCTGGTAGTAAAGTAGCCTTTGTTATCGATGAAGAAGGTCGAGTTAAACTAATCCCTCTCAATGTACCTGTAGAAACCTTGTCGGGAAAGTTGCATCGTCCTGGAATGAAAGCTGCGACAATAGAAGAAATGGACTTAGCGATCGCCCAAAGCATTGCTTCTCTTCATCAGGAGTAAACAATTGATCACCCTTGATACCAATATTCTGATTCGCTATCTTACTAGAGATAATGAACAACAGTGGCAGCAAGCAACTGCAATCATTGAAGAGAGCGAACAATGCTTAATCACTAACATTGTCCTGTGCGAGATGATCTGGGTTCTCAGAGGAGAACCTTACAAATTTGCCAAGGATGAGCTCCTCGAAATAATAGAGTTAATGATTCAGACTCCTAAGTTTGAATTTGAAAACCGATCCATTATTTACCAAGCGTTGCAGCGTACTAAGCAAGGAAGAGCAGATTTTTCCGACTATTTGATAGGTGCAATAGGTCACTATATCGGTTCTACTGAAACAGTAACCTTTGATCGAAAACTTAGAGGAGAAGACGGATTTCGATGTCTGTAAAGTGTGATCTGCTGCAAGCAGCAGCGCTTGCGCCATCGCATATCTTGTAGTTGGGGGTCGCGATCGCTCTACCCAACAGCAGAGAATTAGCGTTGGGTTTCGCTTTTGGTAGTTCCCGTGAGATTTTGGTCAAAAGGGGTAACAACGCTACACCCAACCTACGAAGTTACATGTAGGGGCGTATTGCTCCCCGCCCAGTTGCTTGACAATTTCTGCTGTTGAGTGGGATTATATCTAATAGTGGGATAGGTGTGGTCATATAAACTATTTTCTCAACAACTGCAATAGAACGTATGCAATAGGGCGTATGCAATAGGGCGTATGCAATAGGGCGTATGCAATACGCCCCTACGGATACCTGCGATCACATATCTTGTAGGTTGGGTGAAGACAGATAAACTTAACCCACACTTTAGCATCCAAAAAGATTAAAATAGTTAAGCTAACACTTGTGGTTGGTCTCAAAAGTGAGCTATGAAAGAAATTCGCTTTAGTGAACACTCACAAATTAAGATAGAGATACTTGCTAGTCATGGACTTACTATCAAGCCAGAATTCATTATTGAAACAATTCGTTCTCCGGACAAGCTAGAGTCTGGGGAAGAAAGCAAACAGATTGCTCAAAGGCAATTAGACGAAAAACGAGTATTGAGAGTAGTTTACCGAGAATTCAAGGCATTCATTTTGATTATTACCCTTTACCCTGGCAGGAGGTCTAGATATGAAAAAGATTAGCTATAGCAAAGATGTCGATGCTCTTTTAGTGGAGTTATCTGATGCTCCCATTGCCTATGCTGAGGAAGAAGGTCAGGTTATTTTACACTATTCACAAGATGAAAAATTGGTTCTAGTCGAAATTTTGAACTTTCGACGCTTGATGTCAGAGGAAACTGTCACTGCACTATTAGCATCCTAAATCAAGAGTGAAACCTAGTACTAGCTTTCTCTTGTAGGTTGGGTGGAGTTGCAAAAACCAACAGAGTGATAAATTGTCGGTGGTAGGTTTGTAGGGGCGGGTTCACCAGAAATGCAGGCTATTCAACGATAATTGAAATAAACCCGCCCCTACGGTACACTCTGATTTACTTTAACCGAAAATGTGCAAGCTGGGGGGCAACAACGCTCTACCCAACAGCAGAGAATTGGCGTTGGGTTTCGCTTTTGGTAGTTTCCTTAAGATTTTGGTTAAAAGGGGTAACAACGCTACACCCAACCTACCAGGTTACACGTAGGGGCGTATTGCATACGCCCGTATTGCATACGCCCGTATTGCATACGCCCGTATTGCATACGCCCGGTTGCATACGCCCGGTTTCTCCACCCCCAGGCGATCGCCTGATAAAGGGCACAATTTGGTATCCCCTAATTAAAATTTAATAATAATATTGACTATAAGTATAGTAAGCTGTTGTGGATGAAAAATAGTGAATTGCTTCTGAGGTAACAGACGCAACGGCTTAGGACAAACCAATTTAAATGCGTCTTAGCTCATTAATTTGGTGAAGCAACAGGCAACAGCTTATGACTCTCCAAGAGTACCTAACCCAGGAAAATTGTCAAGACTGGCTTTGTCCGGATCTAAGGGAATATTGGAATTTGGCCAGAGTACGCAATTCCAATAAAATCATCCTTAAAGCTATCAATGGTCAAGAGAAAATCCTCTTCTCCCCCATCGAAGGCTACACTCTACGGTACTTTACTGGGCAATATACAGTTAAACAAATCCAAAAACTAGCTCAGCAAGAATTTCCCGATGCTGACCCTAATTTAGTTGTCAACTTACTGCAAAAGCTAATTAGCCACCAAATTTTGGCAATAGATGAACTTGAGGATAACCACGAAACCCAGGAACCGGAAGACAACCACAAAACCCAGGAACCAGAAGACACCTCTCCACCTGCAACCCCTAATCCCCAATCTCCTTGCCTCAAATCAGGTGTCCATTGGCTAGAACATCCTGAAGGTTACTGGATTCTCCGCAACCCAGTGGCTGGAACTCATCGGGGAATCTTACGACAGGAACTTCCTATTTTAACTTTTCTCCAAGTTAGTTCTGAGGACAAAGCCCTAATCGACCAACTCCCTAACCTCTCCTCAGAACCATTCAACAATAATCCCAAACTGCGACATCTCCTGCAACTCCTCGCTGCCACTGCCATGTTGGTGGGAACCCAACCACCTCAACCTCGCCGGGGTAAATTTACCCCCATGCAGCTATTATTTTTTAAAGTTGCCCTGTTCAACCCGGATCCTTGGTTAAGCAAACATATTGACAAATTGCGCTGGTTGTGGAGTCGTCCCTTTGCCTTGCTGCTGTGCCTATTTTTAAGTTTTTCCCTAGTTACCGGATTCCATCACAAGTCAGAAATTCTCTACCAAGGTCAACAACTTTGGCAACATCAAAGCGCTTCCCTAATTATTCCCTTTGCTTTACTTGCCGCTTTTGTCGTTACTCTGCATGAACTTGGTCATGCCTTCACCTTAAAACATTACGGCGGTATCGTTCCGGAAATGGGATTCCTCTTTATGTGCCTGATTCCTGCTGCCTATACCAATACCACCGATTCTTATTGCTTGTCACGCGGGCAAAGAATTCTGGTAGTTGGCGCTGGTGTCTTGGTTCAAATAACCCTTGCCGCCGTTGGATGGTGGTTGTGGAACCTCTCTACTACAGGTAGTTGGCTCCATACTAGCAGTTACTTACTGATGGTAGCGAGTCTATTTACGGTTGCGGTAAATCTCAATCCCCTAGCAAAATTCGATGGCTATTACCTCGCCGTAGCAGTTACAGGAATTAACAACCTCCGCACCCGCGCCTTTGGTTTTTATGCTCACTTACTTACCGCTAAACCAATTAAAGAAAACAAAAGAGATAGTTGTATTCTCGCAGCTTATGCTCCCTTTAGTCTAGCCTATATCTGGTTCGTCTTCGGGTTTCTCTTCTTGAGAATAACCGATTGGACGATCCTCAATATTCCCATCACTGCTTTATTTCTACTCCTAGTTTGGGCAATTTACTTCTATTTCCCCAGAAAGCCTTCAGTAAGCTAAAACCGATGATGAAATCTCAATCTACTACCACAAAATCTACCAAGCTTCCTACCTCTCCTTTGCGAGTTGTTCCCCCATCAGAAGTGAAGGAAAAAAGGGTTGGGGAAACGAGTAAGCAGACGCGGGGACGCGGGGACGCGGAGACGGGGAGAAGGGAAATTCCACCCACCCCACCATCGGCTACTGCTAAACCTTCTCCAGCAACTCGGATTGGGGAACCACCCCGTAAGGAAACCGATACTACCAAAAATACTACCACTTCCTTTCCTTACAAACCCCTCTTAGGTTTCGGCATTATCGCCATCGGCTTAGGGTTAATCAGCCAAATTCCTGTTGCCAACTCGGTAAACGCAGAAGCACAGCTAGAACCGGCACCTAATTCTCATCGAGTTCTCTATACAGAAGTTCCCGGCACTTTAACCAAATTCTTTGTTGAACCCAATCAACAAGTAGATGCTAATGACGAGATCGCGATTATCTCCACCGAAGATATGGATCAAGAAATTGCCCAATCTCAAGCTGAATTAGACAAGGCAACATCCAACTTTGAATCCGCTTCCTCACAACTGAATACCCTCTCCGCCAAAATTCAGGAAACCTCCATTCAAGAATCTTTAATCACTAAACAAATTCAACAACTTCAGCAAGAACTTACCAACCTCCCGGAAGTCGAAAAATTCAACCAAGAAATAGCAGCATTACAAAGTAGGATTATTGGGGTCAGGAGTCAGATTGCAGGCAGCAATGAAACCTTAGCTAGAACTAGAACACGCCTCAGTAGATATCAAGACTTAGTTGCTCAAGGAGCGATCGCTCTCAATCTTGTAGAAGAACTGCAAGACCGAGAAACCAGTTTAATTACTCAAATCAGCACCCAAGAAAGCGAAATCAACCAACTTGAACAACAAATTGCGGCCAAACAAGCAGAAATAAAAATTGTAACTAAGAGCAAGCAAGAGGAATTACGAATCCTCCAAAACCAACTCGATACCCTAGCAGCTACCCGAGAAACAGCTACTGTGGACTTATCCGCTGCTCGTCAAAGTGTCAGCAGCCAAAAGCCATTAATCAAAACCTTAAAACAAGAACTAAAAAGGAAACAAACTAAACAACAAACCCATCAAATATTGAAAGCCAAGCAAACAGGATTGATTATTACTCCAGACTTCCACAAACTCCTAGGTCGAACTATGCCTGCGGGAGAACCGATTTTAGAAATTGCCGATTTAAGTAGCCTGGTCGCCATTATCGAAGTTCCCCAAACTGACTCAGATATTGTACAAAATGGAGCTCAGGTTACCTTCCGTCCCTTAGAACCAGGATTACCCTCTTACACAACGCAGCTGGAAAAGATGGAGTTAGTAATGCAGCCAGACCCCTCTCAACAGAAGCAGCTATTAAAAGTGAGAGCTTTGGTCAATAATGCTGAACAACATTTGATACCGGGGGCCAAAGTTTACGCTTCCATTGAATCGGAAAAAATGCCCCTTTATCAGAAAGTACAACGAGAATTGATGAAATTATTTAAGTGGCGTAAGTATGGATGGGGAGGTTAAGTAAGTAATGGAGAATGGAGAATGGAGAATGGAGAATGGAGAATGGAGAATGACAAACAACCAACGACAAACAACAAACAACAAACAACAAACAACCAACAACAAACACCATTTCTATCTGATATTTCCCAATATTTTCGGCTTCAAAGGTGGAGTTCAAGTCTACTCTGCCTTCTTGCTACAAGCCTTACAACAACTCTACCCTGAAGCTAACTACGATGTCTTCCTCAAATACGACAAACTAACTCACCTGCGCTCCCAATTCCTACCCCAAACTAACTTTCACTGCCTAGGTAAATTACCTCAGTTGCTCCAAAGTCTCCTCCTCACTTGCCAACTAATTAGTCGGGGAATTAGACAGCAACCTACCCTGATCATCACCACCCATGTTAATTACAGTATCCCTTGCTACTGGCTCCAACGTATCGCAGGTGTACCTTATTGGGTAATTGTTCATGGACTAGAAGCCTGGAATCTTCAACAACCTCTACTTCAGACTGCTTTAGGCCATGCTGACCAAGTTATTGCTGTAAGTAACTATACTCGCGATCGCTTGCTCAAGGAACAACAACTCAATCCAGCCAAAGTTTCAGTTTTACCTAATACATTTGTCGCAACGCAGTTTCAACCTAAACCTAAACCTGATTACCTCCTACAACGCTACGGATTGACCCCAGAACAACCGATCATCTTTACAGTGGCACGCCTAGCTCAATATAAAGGTTACGAACAAGTTCTCCATGCCTTAGGGGAAGTTCGCCGCCACCTCCCTAAGGTTCATTACATCCTAGCAGGTAAAGGGAATTATCCCTGGATTAAATCTGTGGTAGAGAAGCTAAATTTACAAGATTGCGTTACTTTAGCAGGATTTATCCCCGATGAAGAACTTGGTGACCACTATAATCTCTGCGATGTGTTTGCCATGCCAAGTCAGGGGGAAGGATTTGGCATTGTTTATCTAGAGGCACTCGCTTGTGGCAAGCCAGTGTTAGCAGGTAACCAGGATGGAGCCGTAGATCCCCTACTTCAGGGTAAACTAGGATGTTTAGTTGACCCAACAGATATCAAGGCGATCGCTCGTAACCTCATCCAAATCTTACAAGGTACTCACCCTAATCCCCTACTCTTTCAACCGAAGATCTTACGGCAGCAAACCATCGCCAAATTTGAATTTACCCAGTTTCGCCAAACCCTGGCACAGCTAATTCAACAGCAGTTGATTCACTCATTCCAAGACTCAATTCAGGGACTTGATATGAATTCTGATGATAGTGCAGACGACACCGCTGTAGGTTGGTGCAACCAGGGGCAATCTAGTACGATCATTTGACTTATTCTCCCAAGCCCTAACTCAGGGAAGCAGTGCTGCGATCGTAGCTGCTGCGGAAGCTAGGATTAAGTTTGCCTTGAGTATGGCTCCATCCCTCAATACTATCAATTCCTAGACCTACTTCCATCGCAGCACGACTAAGCATAGATTGCTGACGATTTTTGATGAGGTGATGGTGTTGCATCATTAAAGCACGAGCTTGTTCTTGAGTAGACATTGTTTACTTCTCCAATTGCTATCAGTTTTTAATTTAGCAGATATTTCTGTATCAGAATATACAGAAACCTTATTTTTTACAAAAATTAACTTGATGTTTAATCCAAAACAGTTCCAGAGTGCTCTCCAACAAGTCACAGAAAAACTATCTCTACCCGGTTTCTTGACTGATGCGATAGATATATTTGACACTCTTCCTTCTACAAATCAGACCCTCTGGGAATTACTCCACCAGGGAGCAACAATTCCTAGGGTGGTTATTGCGGCTCAACAGACGGCAGGCAGGGGTCAATGGGGACGCCAATGGCAATCAGGTCTTGGTGGATTATACTTATCTGTAGCTTTAGCTCCTCATCTCCAAGCATCCAACAGCGCTCACCTAACCTTGTGTAGTGCTTGGGGAATTGCTAGAGCCTTGAGATGTTATGGTATCCCCGTTTTTCTCAAATGGCCTAATGATCTGCTCCTTTTAGGACGGAAATTAGGGGGTATTCTCACGGAAACCCGTATGCAGGGAGGTCAAATTACCAAAGCTGTCATCGGTGTTGGTATTAACTGGAGTAATGTTGTACCTGAATCTGGTATCAATTTGCAATCTTATTACCAAAAACCGTTACATCCCCAAGGGGGTGATAAGCAGACACGGGGACGCGGGGACGCGGGGACGCGGAGAATTGAAATCCCACCTCATATTTCGGTAGAAAACTTACACTTTTGTGGCAATAAGACTCCAACCCCCCCTAACCCCTCCCAGGAGGGGAACCGGAGGCAGGAGGCAGAAGGGGATTATAACTGTTTATCCAAACTTGATATTACATCCCTGGAAATGTTGGCCGCAATTGTCCTTCAGGGACTCTTATCTGGGTATCAATATTGGTTAGAATTTGGCATAGAAAGTTTACTGCCGTCTTACCTAGAGCTTCTAGATAGTCTGGGAAGTCAGGTTATGGTAGATGGTAAACCTGGAATTATCACAGGTGTTACCTCCACAGGTGAGCTACAAGTAAGTTTCAACTCCCCAACAGCCTCTTCAGAAATTTGTCTGAAGCCAGGTACGATTAATTTAGGGTATAGAGGAATTGGGAATTGAAAATTGGGAATTGGGAATTGGGAATTGAGAATTGGGAATTAACACCTAACACCTACTACATCTCACTATAGGTTTGGGTAATTAATTTACGAGCAACAGTTTGAATCCCAGTATGCTCAAAGTAATTGGTAGTTGAATCTAGAAAGGCTGCCAAATAATCCAATTTGTCATCAGCAAGCTCGATAAAAGTCCCTAGATGTTGAGAAAGAGAGTTAGGGTTTAAACCAGCAGATTGTGCCAAGTTAGACATCCAACCTCCAATCGCATCGAAGCTTTGATTAATAAAGCCTTGGGCATCTGAATCAGGAAGAAATTGACTAACTGCTCCGAAAGCAGGACTTCCTGTGACATCCTCTTGAGCCATGTCTTGCCGTATTTTAGAGACAAAGTCTGCCCCCAGGGGAAGTACTCCATCAAGGGCAATTAAAGCCGCCATGCGCATTAGTGCTTCATGTTGATAGTTCTCTTTGAGGGAACTTACCAATTCAATCGGGTTAAGGGTCAGACCATTGAGCTTGCTATAGGCGATTAATTCAGCCACCAGTTTGATTTTCAAGTCAACGCTTTGAAGAGAGTCAGCTTTAGGAGTCAGTTTATCTAAGAAAGGGATAAAACTGAAGGTATCACCAATTTTGTCTGCTAAAGCTGCTGCTGCTACCGCCTTATCTGCTCCATCTAGAGTACGATAAAGCCAGATAGCTGTTTGGTATCCCTGACTTTTGTCATCGTACAAAGCAATGGCACGCTCACGAATATTCTCAATCGTTACTGAGTCAGTCTCCCCTGTAATCGCACTGATGGTGTTGTCGAAGCCTACTAAGTTTTCCCACTGACCAGGTACAATAAAATCAAGGGCTTTGAGAACCTTCACAGTAATGTTGTCGGTAGGTAGGTTATCCACCAATTCAACAATTGATTCACTCATAATTCACAGTTTTTGTACTATACTCATTACTCATTACTCACCGATTGCCAAAATACGCTATCCACATGTACTAAAGGTAAGCTATATGTGGAACATGCCACCTGAATATAAATGAATACTAGCCTTGAATCAAATTTTAATCAAGAGAGAAGGGATTCAGCCAGGGAGCATCCCATTTTGGAAAAAACATTAGCAAAAGAACGACATGGCAAGGGTTTCAGCCCTATTAAACGAGACAACTCGCCAAAATGGGATGCTCCCTTCAGCCATCCCTTTTCATTTTTAGTTTCTCAAGAGCTCGCCTTGGAGCGCTTCGCGCCCCCAATTGAATGGAAGAAACAATTCTATTCCCTATTCCCCATTCCCCATTCCCTTGTTTCTTGAGAGCTCCCAAGGAGCGCTTCGCGCCCCCAATTGAAAGAGTGAGAAACACTATTTCCCGCATCCTTCCTCCTCTCGGAGCCTTAGGCTTGTGTTGATTCAATTCTTTAATCCAAAATCTAAATAAATCTAAAATCTAAAATCTAAAATCTAAAATAGTTTCTCGAGAGTAATGAGTAAAGCTAAAATCTCAAAACGAGTAGCCGAAACTAAAATGTACGCGGATATCTCCAGGATTACTTAACGGTGCATCGTCTAACACATAACCGACATCTACTGTTGCATTAAATTGATTTTGGTAGTTCCAGCGCCAGCCTAATCCAACAGTCCAAATAAGATCACTGTTGATTTCTCCTGGTAGAGCCTCTTCTCGCCAATATTGCCCCAAGTCAGTAAAAGCGAGAAAGCGATGACCATTAGTGATCGCAGGGGTGTAAACTTCTAAACTGGTAAATATGCCATCATCTCCTGCGGCTTCCCGTTCCTGCAAACCCCGAATCGAGTACAATCCACCTAAGCGCAACTGTTCTCCTGAAATTAGGGGTTCACCGGCGTATTGGCCTTCTCCCCGAAGATTCAAGAGCCAACCACTGTCCCAGGCGTATTGGTAATTGCCCCTAATTTGCCACAAGTCCCAATCAGCACTGGCTCCAGTGCGACTTTCTGTATAAGTTTGGTTGTTATTTGAGCCAACTACTCCTGGGATATTCCGCAGATAACGAATGCCTGTGGAGAAAGCATGGTTACCTCTGTTAGCAACATATTGATAAGCGATACTTACAGGTAAAGCTGCCACATCTACCCCCAAATCTGTGCCAGCAAAGTCTATTGTGTTATTAAACAAGCGATAGCCTAAGCCAATATCTACAGTTTGGCGGTCTAAAGCCGTGCGGCTGATATACTGCACCCAGTTAATATCTGTTGCCAATCCTTCCCCAGACACATCAAAAAAATCAGCGATGCGTCCACTGTCAACATCCGAATAACTGGCACTAAAGTTGATCTTATCTCTCCACTGTGGTATGGGAGCCTGATAGAACAAGCCGAACTGTTGTACTTTGTCCAGCTTCTCCGGTGAGATAGTGACACTCAAGGCAGCTAAGTGGCCTCGGTCAAAAATGTTACTATTCTGGGCAATAAGGCTCAAGCGAGTATTGCCTGTCTCTTCTGTACCAAGATTATTGAATCGCACTCCCCAGCGTTGGGGATTTTGGTCTTGGACTTGAATTGCTACATCTACTTTGTCTGCAACTTCGGGCTGATAATTGAGCACTAGCTGGCGGGAGGGGTTATCATTAGCTAAAAACAGTTGCTCGGAGAGAGTATTGAGGTTGGGAGAATTACCTCCTTGTAGCTCTGGTAAAGCGCTGCGGATACCCTGCTCACTGAAGTGCTGGTTGCCTGTAATCGTAATCCTGTTTATCTTGAGTTCAACGATTTCAAACTCAAACACCCCTTGGAGCCCCAAACGTCGAAAGCTGATGTTGACCAAAGGATAACCTGCATTACTATAGGCTTCAAAGAGGGCATTTTCAGCTGCTTTGAGGTCATCCAGGGTTTGCTCTTCTCCCAAGTAGTCTTGGACTACATCTTGTAATGCTTCATCTGAGAATAAAGTATTGCCCTGAAAGCGGAATTCTTTGATGGGGAAACGCAGAAGGCTGGGACTATCACTATCGGGAGCAATTTCGTGTGCCTTAAAAATAGACGCGGGGACACGGGGAGATGGGGAGATGGGGGGATGAGGAGATGGGGAGATGAGCTTATCCGAGTAGTATTGAGTAGTAATATCAAGTTCGGATAAACAGTGATAATTCCCGAATACCTTGCAACTTTCTTTCTTCTCTTCTGCCTTCTGCCCTCTGCCTTCTGCCTTATTGCCACCAAAGTGTAAGTGATCAAACGAATATGATATAAGCAGGGAGTAGTGGGTATCTCGAAATAAGGGAGGTTGTTTTAACAGGACAATCTGTTGAGGAGGAAGTTCTGGTATTAGCAATGGACTTGAAGTAGTTTAGTAGAATTGTAATGGATTTAGCTGGTTATATCAAATTTAGTAAGTAACCACAAAGACACAAAGAACACAAAGGAAAGAAAAGGGGACTTGGTTGCTAGCTGATTAAATTTCCCTTGAGCTTGCGATCGCGACTATTTTTTGCTATTATTGCTAATAATGGATTAGGTGTGCGCATATAAACTATCATCTAAAAAGATACCACTAAATCAAGGCTTGCTTTGTACAAACAACAAATAACAAATGACATATCCCTTGAATTACCCCATGAGCTCCTCCTCAAAGTTACCCAAGAACAGTTCGAGGAACTTTCAACAGTCAACCGAGATTTAAGACTAGAGCGCACCGCAGCAGGAGAGTTAATCGTGAATCCCCCTACAGGAGGCGAATCGGGTAGGAGAAATTTTAGTATTACTGGACAATTTGCTCGCTGGCAAGAAGAGCATGAGGATTTAGGAGAAGGTTTTGACTCTTCCACTGGATTTAGACTTCCTAACGGCGCGGATCGCTCTCCCGATGCGGCTTGGGTCATTAGAAAACGTTGGAAATCCCTTACTCCCCAACAAAGAAAAGGCTTTGTTCCGCTTTGTCCAGATTTTGTGATTGAATTGCGCTCTGAATCCGATAGCCTCCCCAAGTTACAAGCTAAGATGCTCGAATATATTGATAACGGAGCCAAACTCGGATGGCTAATTAATCCACAGAAACGACAGGTAGAGATTTATCGCCCTGGGAGAGAGGTAGAAGTGCTGGAAAATCCCAGTAGTTTGTCAGGGGAAGATATCCTGCCTGGGTTTACCCTCAATTTAAGACGAGTGTGGACTTAAGGACATCCAAATAAAACTATCCTATCGCTAACTACTACTCAGTTAAGAGAGTGTGGGGAGTGTGGGAGGTGTGGGAAGTGTGGGGAGAAATAGTTGCTTGCGATCGCAGCTATTCGTAAATTGTACAATTTTCAACACCTAATACTCAACAATCAACTCTAAACTTTGAGCTCTCAAATAGCGTCTAGCTTGATCATCGAAGATACGCAGCTTTACACTGGAATTGTGTAAAGTTACAGGCTACAATAATAATGATCGAAAGCATTAAGCATCGGGGGCTAAAACGCTTCCATGAGCGCGGCAACCTTAGTGGGCTGGATGTCCGCATGTTACCACGGATTGAGGAGATTCTCGCGGTGCTTGAGGCAGCCGAAACGTTAGAGGAGGCCAACATACCCGGCTTTCGCCTCCATTCCCTTAGCGGCAATTGGCGAGGCTTTTGGAGTGTACGGGTAACGGGAAACTGGAGGATTATCTTCCGTTTTGAAGACGGTAAGGCAATGGATATTGATTTGGTAGATTATCATTAGGAAATAGACTCATGAATAACCCCGTACATCCCGGACGCATTGTCAAAAGTGCCTTGGAAGATTTGGAAATGACCGTCACCAATGCAGCAGAGGTGCTTAACGTGGCGCGGCCTACCTTGTCCAACCTGATCAACGGTAAAGCTAACCTGTCACCAGAAATGGCCGTGCGCCTGTCCAAGACCATTGGCAGCACTCCCGCCTTTTGGATGCGGCTGCAACTTAATTATGATCTGGCACAGGTTGAAAGCCGTGCTGATACCATCATAGTCAAACCCATGCCAACACAACATACTTTCGGCTAAATGCAATTTGGGTGATAACGTTTTATCTGAAAAATCTTTGGTATCTTTGTTCCGTTCAAGACGTTCATTCCCTATTCCCTATTCCCCATTCCCCATTCCCTTCTTTGAGCAAATCTCAGTTTAGCAGAACGTGAACGGCGGTTTTCCTGGAGTTCTTCCGCTTGCGGCGTTATTGGCTTTTTCGTCAGCACTTGCAACAGGGGTGAATCCCTTAGCCGATGTTTAATCAGACGGTCTTCGAGGCTGTGAAAGCTAATAATACCAATTCTCCCTCCTGGTTTGAGCCAATGGGGTGCTTGATTGAGGAAGGTTTCCAGAGACTCCATCTCCTGATTCACTACAATTCGTAGAGCCTGAAAAACACGGGTAGCTGGATGAATCCTACCATAACGGTACTTACGCGGCACACAAGAAGCGATCGCGTCTGCTAGTTCGGTTGTGGTTTGTAACGGACGTTGCTCCACAATCCGACGTGCTATTCGCCGGGATAATCTCTCTTCTCCATACTGGTAAAAAGCATCTGCTAATTGCACTTCATCCCAATGGTTGATAATATCGGCTGCGGTAAGGGACTGACGCTGATCCATCCGCATATCTAACTTAGCAGGGTGACGAAAACTAAAACCTCGTTCTGGTAAGTCTAGTTGAGCAGAACTCACCCCCAAATCAGCAATTATCCCATCGAATAACCTCTCCCCTGGCTGATATTGAGCAAAGTTACCCTGCCAGAATTGTACAGCATCGCCATAGGGTGCTAACTTAGCTTGAGCAGCCGCGATCGCTTCTGCATCCCGGTCGATCACTGTTAAACGAACATCTGGTGCTGCGGCTAAAATTAACTGGCTATGTCCACCTCCACCCACCGTAGCATCCAGGTAATGTCCAGCAGGAGAAATTTCTAGGTATGCCACTAATTCTTGGCTTAATACCGACACATGTACGAATGCCGATTTCTTGACCTCCTCAGTTTTCATGTTAGTAAATTTTAGATTTTAGATTTATACCTAATCAGATCGTCAACCAGTGCAAGCATCTTGCTCGTGTTTGACTTCTAGCGAGCAAGATGCTCGCACTACATCTATTCCCCCACAATCCTCCACCTGTTTCTAAAGTAGATTTTTAATAGATTAAGTCTTCCAAGTAAATTGGGTTACCCAAATAAGCAAGCCATCGGCACATTAAACCATTTTTTCAACCTCTTTTTAGCTATCAGCTATCAGCTATCAGCTAAAAAGCCAACTAAATGATAGCATTATAATAGTAGATGTGATCAATAGCCCAATCATTTGATACAACCTACCATGAGTAAAGTATCCCCCAAACGCACCGCCCGTCGCGGCAGAATTTTTCCAGAAGTCAACTTTCCTCCGGAAGAAATAGCTAGACGTCGAGCTGAACTAGACAACTTTTATAAACATTGTCGTCCAATTTTCGATCGCGTCCAGCCTGAACTTATCCAAGACCATTACAATTGGTTCATGATTATCGAGCCAGATAGTGGAGACTATTTTATCGATCCTGATCAAGAAGTTGCTGCACAAAAAGCTCGTCAGAAACATCCAGATCAAGAGCTTGGTATGTTCCGCTTAAATGAGACAGGAGCCTGTGGCAAAATATGATTTCAGGTAGATTTGGTGATATTGGCGAACTATTTTTTGATATCGAGGTAATTACTGCTGAAGGTGAGATATTACCAGTTGAAGTGTTACTAGATACAGGTTTCACTACAGGTTGGCTGGCAATGGACACCCAAGATATAGAAACTTTAGGATGGCCTCTCATTGAGCCTAAACAAGTTATGCAAACAGCTAGAGGTGACGAGTTTTTTGCTATTTATGGCGGAAAAGAATTGTAGATGGACAAGTGTTTACCGTTCCTGTTGTGGCAGGAATTGCAATGCCTGACAATTTACTAGGCTTGCAGTGGCTAAGAACACGGCGACTAGTAGTAGATTTACCTTCAGGATTGCTGACATTGGGAGTGAGCTAAATCAATCGATCGAATAATATCATGTCTGGTTGAATACTTACACTTTGGTGGAAACGAGGCAGGAGGCAGGAGCCTCCTGCCTCA
>JAAHGR010001129.1 GCA_010672425.1 Symploca sp. SIO2E6 | reverse complement strand
TTACCTAGAAGATTATCGGGTCTTGCGTGACCTGGAGATCCGCTTTTGTCCATCCACTGAACCCAGCGTAGCTTTCCCCCGCAACTACAGCCTTGACTTTCTAGTTGGGGTCAATGGCACAGGTAAATCAACAGTGCTGAAGATTTTATGGCACTTAATGCAACAATTAGAGGCAACTTCCCCAGTTGAGTATCCTTTTGTACTGGAATATGAATTGGGCAAGGGCAACCAAAAACGCACAATCAAAATTGCAACCCTTCAAGAAGATGATGAAACGGGGGACATTACTTTCACGAAAAGTCCCTTAGCCTGGGAAAACGGTGAACCTGCTGCTATAAGTCGTGATATTTTACCTGAATTGATCGTTGCCTTTACAACGGGTAGCGAAGCAGAATGGGATGTTGTGGGAGACACAACACCTTTTGATGGTGCGAATTTAGAGGCTCTACAAAACCTATCCCAACTCGAAAGAGCAATTCGAGAACTCCCAGGAAAGCAGCCAAATTTAGAAACTCTCTTAACGGAAAACCCAGAGGAAGGAAGTCGCTGCTTATTTATCCCAACCTGTCAGCTTCCTCTAGTCACGCTTTGTGGTCTATTGCTCGATTTAGCGCGAAGTTCTAACAACTCTAGCTTGAGTGAAGTTTTAGCAGAAGTACATCTTAAGCAAATAACAGGCTTTTCTCTCAAGTTCCGTAAGACTCACAAGCCAGCTTATGTAGGGGACTGGGATGATGTCAAGAGTTTAGCAAAGTTAGCATCGTTTTGCCTGCATCAGGGCACTGATTACTTACTGGTATTTGACCTTACTAACGCTGGAAGTTCAATTGCTCAAGACATTATTAATAAATTCTCTAGTGCTCTAGAGCTTTTCAAGAAACTTGGCTTACTTGCTGATGTGGATGAAAATGGACAATCAGTTTTGAGAGAAGTGAATATTTTTCTGGAACGGACAGACTCCAAACATCCTGAAACCGATCTAGAAGTTCCACCCCTGCACCTGTTCGAGTAGCTGAGTGACGGGGAACAGAGTTTTTTAGGTCGGATGTGCTTACTTACTCTATTAGAGGCTAGGGAAGCTCTTATTCTCCTTGACGAGCCAGAAGTTCATTTCAACGACTTCTGGAAACGTCAAATTATCCAACTAATCGATAAAACGTTACAAGAGCGCCATAGCCACATTTTGATTACTACTCATTCGAGCATCACATTAACTGATGTTCCACGAGAAGATATAGTTGTTTTAGATCGCAATGGCAACTATACTAATATATCATTTACTCCAGGACTAAGAACCTTTGGGGCAGATCCTAGCGACATTATGGTACACGTTTTTGGTGCGCTTCATCCTGCTGGAGCATTAAGTGTTCAGCGTATTGAGCAAGAGTTAGATAATTCATTGAACCGAAGTACTAAAGAACGGCGAGAGGTACTAGAAGAACTGCTTAACAAGGTTGTTGCTCAGGGATACTGGAGTTATCTAATCCGACGAGAATTACAGGCGATGAAACAGGAATGATCCATAATGTTAAGTTACCAACACTCACTCTGGAACGGCTAACCGATGTAGTTTACCTGCAAATGTGGCTACTGAGGTATGCATCCTCAACGTCAACTCTGGATAAATCAGGCTGTGAGGTTTATCTCAAGCGACACCCAAGATTTCGTGGAAGACACCAGCAAATTGCAAACTGGCTTTGGCGAGGTTCAAAAAGACGGGAATTATTGAGTGATTTCTCTCAAGGTTCACAGACTGAGAAATGTGCCTGCAATAGAAGTTTATCCCACGAAGCATTTGCACTGCTAAATAATCCAATAGGTTCTGTTACGCCATTTTTGGCTCAAG
>JAAHGR010001128.1 GCA_010672425.1 Symploca sp. SIO2E6 | reverse complement strand
GATTTTGTTATTTTGTTAATTTACCCGACTTTTTTTTAGTATTTTTTTTTCTTTTTTTTTCTTAATATCTACATTTTGAGCTAAAGTAGATGATTTTGGGAAGGGTTTGGATAAATTAGGTAGTAAAAGTATTGAGCTATTAACCAGTAGAGTAATGAATAGAATTGAAACATTTTTTTTATTTTCATGGTATTTTTATAAAAAAATCATGAATTAAGGTTGACCAATGAGAGTAAAAGCTGCCCATTCAGACGGTAATCTGTGACTTCTAATCATAGCCAATTGTACTTTGCGTAGAGCTTGAGCTTTGTCTAGTCTTTTTACATAGAAGTTGAAGTAAAACTGCTCCATAAAGTATGCTGTAGAAGAATCATCAACACTCCACATAGATATTACTAAGCTAGGAACCCCTACTGCAATGAAGGAGCGTGCAAGACCGATGATTCCTTCACCTGTAATGCGACCTCTACCAGATTGACAAAAGCTCAGTACTACCATCTCTGCCTGTAAGGGAGTGCTTCCCGGCAGTCCAAATTGTTCTATAATTTCTTTAGAGGTAAGGATACCATCTTGGCTCGGCTTATCCCCAGTAGATGTTAATATGATTGCATCTTGCCATTTTCCAAATTGCTCTATTATTTTTTCGTCAATATAGTAAGCACCAAGTTCTTGCTTATATTCAGTATCAATCAACTCATTTGCTGGTCTTAAACTATTGTTGTCAACGTATTTAAATAATCCATGACTTGCAAAGTGTATTAGTTTAGCATTTGCCATTTTATCCACAATTATAGGTTCAGTAGCTGCTGCCCCACTAATAGGTTTATTCTCTAAAAGTTGGGAAATATAATAAGTTTCTTCTTCAACACCTTGTGGATAATCATAACCTGACGGTAGTATAGGATTACCTACCACTAAAGCTTCTCCGCCACGAGGTAAAGTAAATGATTTTTTCTGTTTACTGGTTAAGCCAAGTGATTGAATTGAAGGAGCAGTGAGGATAGTATGTTTTTCAATTAAGTACTTACCGTGAGTATCCATTAAAGCAACAAATGGAAACAAGAATAGTTCTTTATGAGGAATAAATATAACTTGTCTTTCTTCATTATTATGTAACAATTCAGCAATTGGATTAATTAGTATTTGGTACATTTTTTTTGCTGAATTTTCTACTTTTATTGTTGGGTTACTACCATTGATAAGTTCGTAAAGTTTACTTGTTATAAACTCTTTTAAAGAAGTATATTCAGGAATTTGTACAGAGCGTAACTCAATATTACCATCAGGCTGAATTACCCAAATGTAAATTTGTGGACTAAGGTTTTTTTCTTGAGAGGTAATTCCTGCATATTTAAGGTTAGGAATAACTGAGTATTCAACTATAGTTGCATTTTGCTGTCGAGCAATTCGTCTAATTTCCTCAATATTAGGGGAAGGTGGAATAATCCGTTCCGCTAGTTCCTCGTTGCCATGTCTGAATAACATTTCGACTAAAGCACGGTTACGTCCCCGTTCAGCAACTTCCAAAGCTTCCAGAGGCTTATTCTGAGCAACAAGAACTTGTTGCAGTAAAGAGTAAGCAAGGGTTTGTTTTTCAAAGACCGACACCTTAAAATCATCGCTATTCCCTAACCCTTTCCTGATTTCTTCATAACGCGCGATCGCTTGGCGAAGGTTTTGTTCTGCTTCAGCTAATTTATCAGAGTTATGTAAGGCAAGACCAAGACTTTCTAAGGATTCTCCTTCTCCCTGGATATCTCCTATTTCCATTGCAATTTGCAAACTCTGCTTTAAATACTCAGTAGCTTGGTCAAATGCTCCCAAACTATTGTAAGCATGTCCTAAAA
>JAAHGR010001127.1 GCA_010672425.1 Symploca sp. SIO2E6 | reverse complement strand
AAATTATACCCCTGCTGGATGGCTTGGATGAGTTGGGTTCCGGGCGCAGGCAGGAAAATTGTGTGCAAAGGATTAATCAATTTCTGCAACCGGAGAATTGGCCAAAACCGCTAGTAGTTTGTAGCCGCAGGGAGGAGTACCAGCATAATGATACCTTACTGGGGTTGAATAGTTCGGTTATTTTACGACCTTTTACACCGGAAGATATTCGTGAGTTTGTCTTAAGGACAGAAGGACCGGAATTATGGCAGAGTATCAGTAGTGATCCTCAGGTAATGGAATTAGCGCAAACGCCGTTGTTGTTGAATGTGATTATTTTGGCGGCGCAGGAAATATCTTTTGCTAAGTGGCAAGGGTTTGGCTCTTCTGAGGAGAGGGTTGGCTATTTGTTTGAGGCTTATATTCGCCGAATGCTCAAGCGTCGTTATCGGGGGAAGCAGCCGAGGGAGGAAGAGACGAGGCGATGGTTACAGTGGCTGGCTCAAAGGTTGATTGAGGAGAATGAGACGGAGTTTTTTATTGAAGGGATGCAGCCTAGTTGGTTGGGAAGTAAAGGGCAAAGATTGGTTTATCGGTTGATTTATGGGTTGATTTATGGGTTGATTTATGGGCTGATTGCAGGGCTGATTTTTGGGCCGATTGCAGGGCTGATTGCAGGGCTGATTTTTAGACCGACTGATAATATTGAAACTGTTGAAACTTTAAAATTATCTTTGGAAAAAGCCCGAAAAGGGCTGAGTTTGGGGCTGATTTATGGGCTGAGTTTGGGGCTGATTTATGGGCTGAGTTTGGAGCTGATTTATGGGCTGAGTTTGGGGCTGAGTTTGGGGCTGATTGTTGGGCTGATTGTTGGGCTGATTGTTGGGCTGATTGTTGGGCTAATTTATGGGCTGATTGTTGGGCTGATTGCAGGGCTGAAAGGTCCTCCAATTGAAACCAAAATCTTTCCGAATCAAGGTATCTGGAAATCAGTCATCAATATCGGCATTTTTACTATACTTATTAGTCCACTTTGTATACTATTTTTTTACTCACTTGGACTGATTATTACCGAAGTAGAGACTTATTTTAGCACAATCATGATTCCTGCTCTGGGCTTCGCACTGTTTTTTGGAACATTCCTGGGTGGCGGAGAGCCTGTAATGCAACACTTGGCTCTGCGGCTGACTCTTTGGCGGTGGGGAGGGGGTGATATACCTTGGAATTATGCTCGTTTCCTTAACTATGCTACGAATCGGCTGTTTCTACAAAGGGTAGGTGGTGGTTATCGGTTTATTCACGACTTACTGCGTCGGCACTTTTCGAGATTTTAGAATTGGGAATTGGGAATTGGGAATTGGGAATTGGGAATTGGGAATTGGGAATTGGGAATTGGAAAAATTCCGTATCTTCGTAGGGGCGGGTTTAGAGATATCTTATCGCATTTTACGATAACTGTTGTACAAAACCAGCCCTCGCGATAACCTAGCGGTTGGTTACGTTACATTTGTAGGGGCGGGTTTAGGGAAATCTTATCGCATTTTACGATAACTGTTGTACAAAACCCGCCCTCGCGATAACCTAGCCGTTGGTTACGTTAACCCTTATGATATCGAGAATGTAGAATGTAGAATGTAGAATGTAGAATTGGGAATTAGAAAAAAATTCAATATCCTCGTAGGGGCGGGTTTAGAGATATCTTATCGCATTTTACGATAACTGTTGAACTCGCACCCGCCCTAGCGATAACCTAGCCGTTGGTTACATTAACCCTTATGATACCGAGAATGTAGAATGTAGAATGTAGAATGTAGAATTGGGAATTAGAAAAAATTCCGTATCCTCGTAGGGGCGGGTTTAGAGATATC
>JAAHGR010001126.1 GCA_010672425.1 Symploca sp. SIO2E6 | reverse complement strand
TTCATCAATTTCCTCTTTACAAAACTTAACACAGATTTAGTATGATTGCTAATTCTAGTTGATGAAGTTTTCGTGAAGTTGTATATTGTTGGGGAGAGTAGTACATAGGGTCTGCTGAATAAGTAATGAGCAGTAGAGGGACTTGCGCCCCAAAAAACAAGGTTATAAACTAGTCATATCAAAGGATTCAGCCATCCTGTTGCTATTCCTATTTTCTCAAGAGCTCCTGTAATAAAGTCAGAGCAGTACTAAGCTGCTCTGACCTCTGAATACAAGGCTATATATCTAGTTCTTGAACTAGATATAGCAGTCGCCAGGGTGGTTAAGACATTCTCAGGTAAGGCAAGCTAACAAGGGGCTGCCATCCCCTTGTCCTAATCGCCTTGGCGGTTGCTATAATATTAAACACTGATAAAATCAGCAGCCGTCAGTAAACCGAAAGAATCTACATAAGCAATGTCCTCTACACCCAAGCTGATGCGAGTACCGTTGGTAATCGAAACGCCAGATACTGTACCCGTGAATGAATTGAGGGTGTAATTAGATAAAGAGCCAGAAATCTGGATCTGGTCAGAGTCCGTTTCACCGAAGAAGCTAAACCGGTCGAAATTATCAACGACAGCGTAATCTACACCAGGACCGTTGTAATAGATCGAGCCACTTGTGCCTAGGATAACGAGATCGCTAGCCCCAAAATCACCAGGATCAAGGATATCGATTTCACCAACACCGTCTAGGATACTATTAGTACCGTTAAGAGTATCTGAACCAGAACCTCCAATTAGGGTATCGTTACCACCAGCGCCGGTGAGGATGTCATTGCCAGAACCGCCATCTAGGGAATCATTACCCAAACCACCATTAATAGTGTCATTGCCAGCACCGCCTTCAATGGTGTCATTGCCACTATTACCATTGAGCAGGTTAGCGCTGCTACTGCCAATGATGGTCTCACTGCCTTGAGAACCCTCAACATTCTCGAAGTTGAGAATGGTTTCCGTATTCCCTCGGTTTACAGAAGTGGTTCCTGTTGCCAAGTTAATGGTTAACGCACCGACACCAAATGCGACTGTCGAGTAATCGATGGTGTCGATGCCTGCACCACCATCGTGGATGTCAAAATTAACAAAATCATTGTCGATTATGGTATCGTTACCAGAGCCACCATTGGTTGTGTCAGCCCCAGAGCCACCGTAGAGGGTATCATTACCAGCACCGCCGTTAATGGTATCGTTACCGAGACCACCATCGATGGAGTCGTTGCCGAAACCGCCATCTAGGGAGTCATTACCAGCACCGCCGTTAATGGTATCGTTACCAAAACCACCGTCAATGGTATCATTACCACCATTACCATTGAGTAGGTTAGCGCTGCTACTACCAATAATCGTCTCACCGCCTTGAGAACCTTCAACATTCTCGAAGTTGAGAATAGTTTCCGTATTACCTCCGGCAACAGAGGTGGTTCCTGTCGCCAAGTTAATGGTTACCGCACCTGCACCAAATGTAACGTTAGAGTAATCGATAGTATCGATACCAGAACCACCATTGTGGATATCGAAATCAACAAAATCCTCGTCGATTATGGTATCGTTACCAGTACCTCCATTGGTAGTGTCAGTATTAACAGTGTCAGTTCCAGAGCCACCGTTAATAGTGTCATCACCAGCACCACCATTGAGGGTATCATTGCCAGCACCGCCATTAAGGATATCATTACCGCCATTACCATTGAGCAGGTTAGCACCGCTATTACCAATAATCGTCTCACCACCTTGGGAACCCTCAACATTCTCGAAGTTGAGAATGGTTTCCGTATTCCCGGCGGCAACAGAAGTTGTTCCCGTAG
>JAAHGR010001125.1 GCA_010672425.1 Symploca sp. SIO2E6 | reverse complement strand
TGCCTCCTGCCTTGCAGCCTCCTGCCTCCTGCCTTGCAGTCTCCTGCCTTGCAGCCTCCTGCCTTGCAGCCTCCTGCCTCCTGCCTCCTGCCTTGCAGCCTTGCAGCCTTGCAGCCTTGCAGCCTTGCAGCCTCCTGTTATTACTTAGTTGTGTCATTAGTGATTACCAAAACTGTTGATACTATTCTCAATCGTGCCTTGGCTAGAGAAGATTTATCTCTAGAGGAAGGCGCAATACTTCTCCAGCAAACTGAACCAGCAGCAATTACCGCTATTCAGGAAACAGCTAACCAGCTGCGCCACCAACAAGTCGGCGATGAGGTTACCTATGTAATTAATCGCAATATCAACTTCACCAATATCTGTGAACAACATTGTAGTTTTTGTGCCTTTCGCCGGGATGCGGGAGCCGATGGTGCTTATTGGTTGGAGTGGGGACAAATTCTGGAAAAGGCAGCAGATGCAGTCCACAAAGGAGCTACGGAAATTTGTATGCAAGGGGGACTTAACCCCCAAGCTAAGATTAATGGTACTTCTTTGTCCTATTACTTGCGGTTGGTAGAGACGATAAAAAAGGAATTTCCTCAATTACATCTACACGCCTTCTCTCCCCAAGAAATACAGTTTATTGCCCAGCAAGACGGACTCAATTATGCCCAAGTGATTGGTAAACTGCAAGCTGCTGGAGTAGGTTCTATGCCAGGAACCGCAGCGGAGATTTTAGATGATCAAGTGCGGCGTATCCTCTGTCCCGAAAAGACGAATACCGCTAGTTGGCTAGAAATCGTCAGCACAGCACATCAACTAGGAATGCCCACCACCAGTACCATGCTCTCTGGTCATATTGAAACCCCCCAACAGCAGATCGCACACTTAGAAAAATTGCGATCGCTCCAACAAACTGCCCGCGCTCGTCAATACCCAGGCTTTATTACTGAATTTATCCTACTGCCTTTTGTCGGTCAAGAAGCTCCCAAACCATTAAGATCTCGTGTAGCAACAGACCAACCGGTTCTCTCAGATGTCCTGCTTCTGACAGCAGTAGCTCGCATTTTCCTAGGTAATTGGATTCCCAATCATCAACCTAGTTGGGTGAAACTCGGTCTTGATGGTGCAAAAGAAGCCCTAAGATGGGGCTGTAACGATCTTGGTGGCACTTTGATGGAAGAACATATTACCACCATGGCAGGGGCTATTGGTGGTACTTGCATGGAAGTAGAAACCTTGCAAGCTGCTATTAGTTCTGTAGGAAGACCTTACCAGGAAAGAAATACCCTCTATCTTTAAAATGCAAAAAGAAAAATGCAAAAATTCATCTGTGGAACAGGCTTCCAGCCTGTCTTAAGCATCTTGCTTTACTATGTATCGAGTCTGAAGATTCAGCATAATTTCCTTATTGGATTTAAATCCAATGCTCATAGCTCAAGTCCGTTAAAACGGACTGTAAATATGTAATCGCGATTTTGATATCGGCAAATTAGCCTAATGTGATTAGCGAATACGACTAGAGTTACCACGTTTGCCCAAGCTAGGTTCAGATGCGATCGCTTTGAGGACTAGCTTGCCCTGAGCAATTTCTCTAGAAAGTCTTTAATTGATTGTAATTTTGCTGTTTTTTGGTTATTATTGGAATAATGGAATAGGTGTGCGCCTATAGGGTCTAAATGACTAGGTTGGCCTCGAACTATTGTTTCATTACACCCCGTTGAAATAATTCTGCTTCGAGACACGGGTGATAATCGTTATACCGCATTGGATTTAAATCCAATGCTCATAGCTTAAGTCCGTTAAAACGGACTGTAAATATCTGATCACGATTTTGATATGGGCAAATTAGCCTAATGTTATTA
>JAAHGR010001124.1 GCA_010672425.1 Symploca sp. SIO2E6 | reverse complement strand
TCCCAATTCCCAATTCCCAATTCCCAATTCCCAATTCCCAATTCCCAATTCCCAATTCCCAATTCCCAATTCCCAATTCCCAATTCCCAATTCCCAATTCCCAATTCCCAATTCCCAATTCCCAATTTTCAATTTTCAATGATTTTTATAATTAGGCAAAAAGTTTATTGGTTTGTCTCTCTAGTATTGGTTGTATTGCTCTTAGTCATTGGTGGTGAGTGGTTCATCGCAAGACAAGGTGTTGCACAAACTCCTCCCGATAGAGTTTTTTATGTTGCACCTAATGGCAGTGATACTAATGAAGGCTCTCTGACACATCCTTGGGCTACGGTTAATCATGCAGCTAATGTTTTAAAAGCCGGTGAAACTGTTTATATCCGAGCCGGAATTTATACTCCTACACAACAAATCAAAGCTCAAAATTCTGGTAGAGCAGATGCTTGGATTACTTATAGCGCCTTTCCTGGAGAGCCTGTCATTATCGATGCCAAGGCCATACCAGTTGGACCTCCGTTAGGAAAGCCTCCTTTTGCTCATGATCAAGGAGCATTTCAAT
Organism: Symploca sp. SIO2E6; assembly: GCA_010672425.1. Lineage (GTDB taxonomy): Bacteria > Cyanobacteriota > Cyanobacteriia > Cyanobacteriales > Coleofasciculaceae > Caldora. The sequence goes on along the minus strand of JAAHGR010001124.1, from coordinate 1,297 downwards.
TAGAGAATGTCCAGTATATTCAAGTCAGAAATCTAGAAATCATCAATTCTCACAACTCAGGTATCACGGTGAGAAACAGCAATTATATTGACCTTAATAACAATCAAACCGAAAATACTTTTAGCCCAGGAATTGGTATTTGGCATAGTGATCATCAGAAAGTGATCGGTAATACCGTGGTTAATGCTAATGCTCTTGAGATGGCTGACTATCCTCGTGATTCAGGAAAAAAACCTCATGAAGCCATTTCCCTTGGTAGTGTTGAACATTTTGAGGTTGCCTATAACTTAGTCAAGTATGGACAAAAGGAAGGTATTGATATTAAAGAACAAAGTCAACACGGAACCGTGCATCACAACTATGTACATCACATGGATCGTCAAGGACTCTATGTAGACAGTTGGTTTGGACTATTGGAAGACGTTGAGGTTTTCGATAATGTAGTTCATGATTGCCAAGGAGCTGGCTTTGCTGTATCTGTAGAAGGAGGGTCAGCAGCCAAAAATATTCGGTTTCATCACAATTTGCTCTATGACAATTGGGGAACAGGTATTTTCTTGTCGAGGTGGGGGGATAATGGTTTCCGAGAAAATGTCAAAATTTACAATAATACCGTTCATCACAATGGCTATGGTCCACCCAATCCTGGAGATAAATTCTATTGGATGACCGGTGGCTTGTATTTATTCTCAGATAATCTGCAAAGTATTGAAATAAAGAACAATATTTTTAGCGAAAACAACGGATTTCAAATTGGCTATAGCGATGCCTATCTCAAAAATAGCTCTAAGATCGAAGAGGTTTTTCAGCAGAAACAGATTGATATTGCTCACAACCTGGTGTTTGGTGCCAATAGCGCTAGGGAGCCTATTTATGCTGGATGGCCACCGGACGATTATGCCTATATCTATGGTACCAACGGTACTTCTGCTGTAGTAGGTACTTCTCCTCAATTTATTAATGCTAAATTAGGCAATTTTTACCTAGAAAGCCGTCCTACTATTAATCAAACTGACCCCATTGCTGATCCTAAGACACCTCAGACTACAATCGGAGCTTTTCCTTATGGAGAAAAACCCGATCTTTGGTGGCAGCCTGCTGAGTTCCCACCAAAATTTTCGGAATCTTAAGCGAAGCAATCGCAAGAATCGCGAGCTCCCCGACTTCTTTAAGGATACCGCTGGCGAATGGGGGGTATGACCCCCTATTCAACTACTTATATCAAGGAAAGGATAATCACTTATAATAAAACTGGCGTTGCATTCATGCGCTGTATACGTATTTTGCCCAAACGGAA
>JAAHGR010001123.1 GCA_010672425.1 Symploca sp. SIO2E6 | reverse complement strand
TTTCGCGAAACCCAACGAGAGTGTATACCGGCGAGGAATATTAAAGCGGTGTTCTATATAGGCAATCGCTTTCTCAAGAGAATTATTTATTAGTTGCAATTTTCATCATTTTTGGCTATTATTTGAATAATGGAATAGGCGTGCGCCTATAAGGTGTGAATTGCTATTTATGACATCAATAGATACACCTCAGCCGTAGGGGTTTGAATGGAAAGCTTAGGATGGTATTCGCAGGGGTATTATTAGGGAGCAAGATGCTCCCACTACGGAAATGCTCTACAACCCATTAGGATATTATTAATGATCAGAATTGATGTAAATGTAGGTTGGGTGTAGCATTCGCGAAACCCAACGAGAGTGTACACCGGCGAGGAATATTAAAGCAGTGTTATAGGTAAGCGATCGCTTTTTCAAGAGAATTATTTATTAGTTGCAATTTTCATCATTTTTTGCTATTATTTGAATAATGGGATAAATGTGCGCCTGTAGGGTATGAATTCCTATTGCTGACATCAAGAGATACACCTCAGCCGTAGGAGGTTGAATGGAGAGCGTAGGATTGTGTTTGCTAGGGTATTATTAGGGAGTAAGATGCTCCCACTACGGAAATTCTCTATAACTCGATAAAGTTTCGCGAACGCCCCTACAGATTCTGAATTTGTCACCAATAACAATCAGAAGCATTGGACTCTCTCTTTTCAATCTCCTTAAAACCAAATTCTGAACCAATGGGAGCTGGTGCATCTTTAGCCACTTGAACCAGGTGAGATTCCCTCTCAGGATCTCCCGATGCCCAAAACCGGAGTTTCTCTCCTGATGTCTCATTACATGAAAGCTGTACCTTATTGAGAGCCTCAACAACTTTTTCCCTGGTGGCATCACCAAAGGATAGCGCCTTAATCAAAGCCTGTGTTGCATCATAACTGTTGGCAGTGCGCCAGTCGATCCTTCCTCTCCATCTATCTTTTGCCCTGTTGGCATACTCAGATGTTCCCCCAAACCAAGGTACGGCTAAAACTAAACCCTCAACTGCCGGACCTCCCTGAATTAAGGTATCAGGAACATATAAAGCATCACCACCCAACAACTGCAGTCTTTGGTTATGGGGTAACTGGTTATTTGCCCCAGCAATCGCAATAGCTACAGAATCAGTTTGTACACTTGGAAATAAAACAACACCTTTTACCTGGCTCTGGTTTGCAATGCGCTCAATTTCATCCTCAGCATTTAGATCCTTAGCTCTGAGATCAACATCCCAGACAACTTCACCCCCTAATTCTGTGAACTTTTTCTTAAAGGCTTCTTTTAGGCTATCGCTATAAATACTCTCAAAGTCAGAGAAAATCACCACCTGGTCTAAATTCAAAGTACCTTTGGCATACTCAGCTAGCTTTTTACCTGCTACGCTGTCTGGAGGCACAGTTCGGAAAAAAACATCCCCTTTTAAAGATGTACTGGTACTGGTAGCAGAGACCATTGCCAATCCAGCTCTTTCGTATTCAGTTAGCGCAGCCTTGCTAGCATCACTGGAGTTGTGTCCAATCACTCCCAAAACTTTTGGTTTACCAACTAAATCTTTGGCAACTTTGTGTGCTAGCTCTGGCTCGTTGCTATCATTAGCAATGACAATTTCCAGTAAGCGATTATCTTGACCATCACTATTATTGAACTCCGTTTGTGCATCAGCTATGCCTTTTAGTATTACTTCTGCTGAGTCCTCGTTGTTGTCTACTGCCTCTTCTTCAAGGCTAACGCTCGATAGCCACCACTAACACGCACAGACCATAGGTTCTTGCCTACCTTTTTGAAATGTAGAGAAGGATACAGCGGATTTTCTCTCCACAGTTGGTAGGCTTTTTGAG
>JAAHGR010001122.1 GCA_010672425.1 Symploca sp. SIO2E6 | reverse complement strand
TGACATAAGTCTCCATCCATGAGAGACAGTGTTTGAACAGTTTATTGTGGTTCTTTGTCGTGGTCTATACATTTGTCACTTTGAAGCTTTCTCTCCACAGCTTCTTCGAGAATGACTGTTATGAGATTATTTAGGGTTCTTTTTTCTTTGGCAGCCCATTCTTTGAGGTGTTTTTTGCACTCAGGTTCGATGTAAACGGTCACCCGTGGTTTTCTTGTCGCCATTTCATAAGAATTGAATTTTACCCCTATTATCGTTTTTTTTGCGGTTTTTGTCTGTAGTAGTTGACACTTATCTGTTTATGTGGTTACCATGGCACACAATAACAGCCATTTACCAATAAGTGCTACGATAGCAAGCTATTGTAAACTAATACAAGGAGAATAAAAAATAGCTAAAACCATCAATATACAAGAGTTTGAGATATTTGAACTCAGAGAAAAGGGGTTGGGGATGGGTGAACCGAGGGGTTCAGTTGCAACAGTAATGAGAATAGTTCCCAAAAAGTAGAGGAGGTAAGGAAATGACCTACACACCTGTAAAACTGACTTTTGAACAATATCTCGAATATGAAGACGGTACAGATAACCGCTATGAACTATACAATGGGGAGTTAGCAGAAGTGCCACCAGAAAGTGAATTAAATGCTTGGATAGTTGAATGCTTGCAGGAGAAGTTAGTTCAATTCATCAAGCGCCGCTTAGTTAGGGTCAACCTCTACGAATTGCAAGTACCATTCAATCCACAAAACCGATTTCCCGACTTAGTGGTGTTGAGGAAAGAACATATTGAATTAACCAAAAAGCGGCGTACTATCACTCTCAGCATGGTTCCCCCACAGTTAGTTGTTGAAGTGGTTAGTCCTTACAAAAGCCAAAGGGATCATAACTACCAACGCGATTATATTGATAAAGTACATCAGTATGAACAACGGGGTATTCCTGAATATTGGATTATTGACCCACAAGTAAAGTTAGTTACTGTACTGGTGTTGGTCAATGGTAAGTATCAGGTAACTGAGTTCTCTAGTGAGCAGCAGATTATTTCTCGGACATTTCCGGAATTGGAACTAACTGCTAAACAGATTTTAGAGGCAAGATGATTGATTTGTAGGCTTGAGATCAGTCTTCTATCTCAATGAATTGCATGAGGATGTGAACAATTTGCAAGAGGTGGGTTTATTCTGATATTATTATTCCATAATCGGTAAGGTGTGCGCCTATATATACAGCAGTTTTCGCTGTTATGTGGTACACCTTTATCCCCCCAACCCCCCTTAGAAAGGGGGGCAGTAAAAGTCCCCCTTTCTAAGGGGGATTTAGGGGGATTTTTCGTAACTGTACCTCATAACATCGCAAAGCGCTGTAAAGGTATGCTGCCAGTATAACTTTGATCGAGCATCTAAGAAGGGAGCTTTTGGTAATGAGTCTTCTCATTTCTGATGAACTGGTTCAAGCTTCTGGACTTTCTGAAGCTGAACTCTTGCAGGAATTGGTGCTTATGCTATTTGAGCATGAGAAAATTACTCTAGGCAGCGCCAGTCGGTTCTTGGGGATAACTCAACTGGAGTTTCAGGCTCTCTTGAAAGACAAAAATATTTGCATTCACTATGATCTCGATGAATTGCATGAAGATGTAAAAAATTTGCAAGAGTTGGGTTTATTATGATTGTTTGCCTTGAGGTAATCTGTACCAGATGAAATGCGATCGCGTCTCTCACAGTAGCTGGTATGATTACACTAAGCTAAGACGCATTTAAATTGGGTTGTCCTAATCTCCGCGTCTGGTGTGTCTGGTGTGTCACCGCGTCAGTCGTATATGAGAATAATAAAAACGAATGCTGAGCAAGCTATACTTTGTATA
>JAAHGR010001121.1 GCA_010672425.1 Symploca sp. SIO2E6 | reverse complement strand
CAATTCCCAATTCCCAATTCCCAATTCCCAATTCCCAATTCCCAATTCCCAATTCCCAATTCCCAATTCCCAATTCCCAATTCCCAATTCCCAATTCCCAATTCCCAATTCCCAATTCCCAATTCTCAATTCTCAATTCTCAATGCTGAACGAAAGCGAATACATCAGGAAGGCAGAAGCTACCCGGGTAAGGGTGCTGAGTGAAGCACTACCCTACATCCAACAGTTTGCTGGTCGGACGGTAGTGGTTAAATATGGTGGTGCTGCGATGAAAGACAGTAACCTCAAAGATAAGGTAATCCGTGATGTCGTCTTTTTAGCCTGTGTAGGCGTTAGACCAGTGATTGTCCACGGCGGTGGACCAGAAATCAACAGCTGGCTGGAGAAGCTGAATATTGAGCCACAATTTAAAAATGGTCTGCGAGTTACTGATGCTCCCACCATGGATGTGGTAGAAATGGTTTTAGTCGGTCGGGTGAATAAGGAACTGGTTGCTCTGATTAACCGTGCTGGCGGTAAAGCAGTAGGACTTTGTGGTAAAGATGGTGACTTAATCAAAGCACGTCCCCAAGGTCAAGAGGGTATTGGCTTTGTTGGGGAAGTAAATAGTGTAGATGTGAAATTAATCCAGTCTCTAGTCGATAGCGGCTACATTCCAGTAGTATCTAGTGTTGCTGCTGATGAAACCGGACAAGCATATAACATCAATGCTGACACCGTTGCTGGTGAAATAGCCGCTGCTTTGGAAGCAGAAAAGTTGATATTGCTCACTGATACAGCAGGGATATTGCAAGATTACAAAGACCCATCTAGCCTGATTACCAAGTTAGATATTCAATCATCAAGGCAGTTGATTGAAGACGGCATCGTTGCTGGAGGGATGATTCCCAAGGTCGGTTGTTGTGTGCGATCGCTTGCTCAAGGTGTAAAGGCAGCTCACATTATTGATGGCCGTATTCCCCACGCCCTGCTACTAGAGATTTTCACTGATGAAGGTATCGGCTCTATGATTGTAGCATCACCATACAGTAGTTAGGGATTGGGAGAACAAGTCCCAATGGCAATGCTCTTTTAAGTAACAAGTAACAAGTAACAAGTAACAAGTTTTGAGTAGGTATTATGTAAAGGAATGCCTAATTGCCCTCTTGCTTCTTCTGTAGGAGCAAGATAACAAAGCTAGTTCTGAGACTAAATCATGCAACTGGAAGATTATTTTGTATTTCTTGCTCCTAACGATATCCGAGTTAGGGGAACAAGAGTAGGAATTGAAACCATCCTCTATGATTTCCTCAATCGTCAGCGTACTCCTGAAGAAATTGCTCAAAGTTACCCAACTCTGGAACTAGAACAAATTTACGCTACGATTCTATATTACCTACATAACCAAGAAAACGTCAGTGTTTACCTCAACAATTGGTTAGAACATGGTCGTAAAATGTTAGAACAACAGCAGCAAAACCCTTCCCCAGTTGTGGTCAAGCTAATTCAACTTAAGGCTCAACAAGAAGCGATTAAGAAGGCGAATGACCATTAACTATCTACTCGATGAAAATGTTGATCATATTTATTAAACTCAACTACAATCATATAAACCAGACTTAGTGGTGTTGGTAGTTGGTGGTTCCGATGCTCCTCCCAAAAGGACACTCGATCCGGACATTCTTTACTGGTGTGAAGAAAATGGCTTCGTACTGGTGACAAATAATCGCAGCACAATGCCAGTACATCTAGCAGATCACCAAAAGCGGCGGGAAGCCCATTCCTTAAGGGATGGGAGGGATAGCCGCCCGCCGCTTAGTTGTTTGTTTTTTGTTTTTTGTTTTTTTACAAACAACCAACAACTAACAACAAATAACACGTTAGC
>JAAHGR010001120.1 GCA_010672425.1 Symploca sp. SIO2E6 | reverse complement strand
TGCTAAGAGCGCCGGGGCGGGTTTGGTTAAATTATCGTTGAATAGCAAAGACTTGAGCGAACCCGCCCCTACAGGGTCGGATATAACGGGTTGATATATACCGGATTTGGTATGATTGGAATTTGTATGGGCGGGTTTTGATTGGAATATTTGGGTAAAATGGGCAAAATTATCGCGCTTACCCGCCCATACAAAGTGGGTGGTTGATTGCGATCGCATCTCAACAGAAGCATCCGGTTGAGTCAAACAATTGAAGATTGAAGATTGAAGATTTATTCCATAAATAAATTTAGGGGCTTGTGACCGTTTTATTATAAAATCTAAAATCTTTAATTCTTTAATCTAAAATTTCTCTGGTCAGATAATTGTAGTGCGAGCATCTTGCTCGCTTCGGTTTCATCGCAAATCCAGGTTAGTCACCCCCATTTTGAAAAGGTTGAGGAAAAGCAGTCAATTTAAGTTATGATCAAGCAATAACCCTAAGAAATACTCCTTCGGAGTGAATGAGCTTGAAGGCGGTAGGGTGCGAAAGCGCGAAGCGTAACGCACCACATTGCCGAAGGCGATCGCTTCCGTAGAGGTTCTGAGGCAACACAGTCAGCCTCCGGGGGTTGGGCGTAGCATTTGGATTGATATACCTATGTCTACGTACTTAAGTTGTTGCCCAAATGCTACGCCCCTACAGTCTGCCAAATCCTAACACCTAACACCTAACACCTAACACCTAATACCTAACAAATGAGTGTGACGATCATTGGCGATCGCAAAACTGGTAAGACTAGTATGGTTCGAGCCTTAGCAGAACATGGCAAGTATGTCAAGGTGGCTAATGGCCAAAACCTAGTATTAGATCTATATGACCCGGACTCTAAGCTAATCGCTGGTACCGACGAGATGCAGGAACGGAGTCTAGTGGTTGATGTGGATATGCCAGCTACAGGAGAGCGGCGGATTAAGGTTAGTTGGATCGATACTCCTGGTGAGTTTTGGAGCAATCCCCAGCAACGTAAGGATTTTGCTGGGGCATGGCAAGCTTTGGAAACGAAAGTTAGCTCTAGTCAGGCTCTGATTCTGCTACTGCCTCCCCATCAGGGACTAGTTCAACAAGTGTTGGTTAATAATGCTCCGAGTCATCTCCAACCGACGACTAGACTACCGACTACCGAGCAGTGGGTCAACCGACTGGCTTGGTGGTTAGAATTTTTGGAGAGAAAGTGCCGTGGAGTCAAGCATGTCTTGATTGGGATTCACAAAGCTGACTTGTTTTGCGATGTTTTGGTTGAAAGCAATAACTGGCGGTATCGACCCGATCGCGGTGGAGCTTCTCCTTGGTATGAATATCAAGATTATGTTTTAGATATCTATTTTACAGTAGCAAGTAAGGAAATTAGGAAGTATAAGAGTACGGAAATTGGTTCCCGTACTCGTTTTTTTATTACGACTACTGAGAATCAAGATTTGTTAGAGTTACCTTGGTTGTATCTTGCTCCCTATATTGCCTATTACTGAGGTGATATCGGAAAATGAAAGTATCTCCAGGACAGTGCGTTATGCTTCTCGATACTGTAGTTTTTTAAGCCCCCCAGCCCCCAATTCTGGGGGAGCCTGGACTCAAAGCCTCCCATGGAAGCAAAAGCGTTTGCAAAGCGTTCTCCTTTCGGAGTAGTATCCTCTGGCGAACCGTGGAAGTCAAAGCGTAGCATCCTCTGGCAACTCCTGTGGAAGTCAAAGCGTAGCATCCTCTGGCGAACCGTTAAACTAAAAGCGAAGCAAAGCGAAGCATCCTCTGGCTTCCCCCTTTCAAAGGGGGACGGGAGGGGGATACAAAGGGGGACGGGAGGGGGATACAAAGGGGGACGGGAGGGA
>JAAHGR010000112.1 GCA_010672425.1 Symploca sp. SIO2E6 | reverse complement strand
TATTTGTTGTTTGTTGTTTGTTATTTGTTGTTTGTTGTTTGTTATTTGTTGTTTGTTGTTTGTTATTTGTTGTTTGTTGTTTGTTATTTGTTGTTTGTTGTTTGTTATTTGTTGTTTGTTGTTTGTTGTTTGTTGTTTGTTGTTTGTTGTTTGTTGTTTGTTGTTTGTTGTTTGTTATTTGTTGTTTGTTATTTGTTGTTTGTTGTTTGTTGTTTGTTGTTTGTCAGGCCTTCCCAATTCCCAATTCCCAATTCCCAATTCCCAATTCCCAATTCCCAATCCCCTTATTTCTCAAGAGTTCTTCCTGTGAAAACGAATTCCTAAAAAGATATCATAAACGAAATTCCAGAAACTTTTTCCTTCTAACAATCCTAGGGATTGATCACAGCCTTTTGCATCTAAAAGTGGTTTGACTGCCCGGTAAGCAGGCTGATATTTATACCAGGGGATAGAAGGCCAAAGGTGATGAATCAGGTGATAGTTTTGTCCCATAATCAGTAAATTGAGAATAGGACTCGGATAAACCCTAGCATTTTTCCAGCGATCGCGTTCCTTAAATGGTCGATGGGGTAAATAATCAAAAAATAATCCTAATGCCAGTCCTACCACTAGTGCCGGTACGAACCAAAAGTTCATAATATATTCTAAAAAGCCATACTGACAGGCAAGGTAGACAACACCGGCAACAAATAACCGACTCAAAAACCATTCCAACAGTTCATATTTACGCCATAACCGACGCTTGAAGAAGAATACCTCGTGATAAAAAAAGCGAGCCGCAATTAACCACAGAGGACCACCGGTTGAAACAAAATGATCAGGATCGTTTTCGGGATCGTTGACATTGGCGTGATGCTGCATATGCACCCTGGTAAATACAGGGAAGGCAAAACCCAACATCAGTGCGCTTCCGTGTCCCATTAGTGCATTAGCCGTGCGGTTTTTGTGGGCAACATGGTGAGAAGCATCGTGAATTACTGTCCCCGCCAGGTGCAAAGCAACGACGTTAGTACCAAAGCAGAAAGCATCATGCCAATTCCAGAGCCAGTAACCACAGGTGGAAAATACAACCAAGGCGATCGCGACTATAAATATGAGTAGGGTTAAATTAAACTCACCTGGAGGGCCCAGGAATTCTCTGGGAACAGTTAAGGGCGTCTGGGCCTCCAACATTTTTGTTTAGTCTCCTTACTAGTCTCCTTAGGTAGTATAAGATACTAGCAACAAATGGTAAAGATTTGTGAATATTAGTTAATCTAATCAAAATTAGCTATTTGATAAGGAATACGGCCACCAAATCGCGTGATTACCGATCTGGCAAAAATTAAGGCTGGCATCCTGGCATCTTTCTAGTGGCGTGGCACAGCTAAAATAATCGAAGCTGCATACTCTTTCCAAATTAGTCGAGAGGAAACAGTTTTGAGATTATTGACTAACATGGAATCTATCTGAGTGTAACCTAACATAAGAATCCCCAGCTAGAATTTTTAATTTAGCACCGGGTGCGTTCAAGATTCCCTGATGGGCAAATTAGTTGGCTTAACCAAGTCTTTAAGCGTGTGTATGTGAGATGATATCCCAGTATTAAGGATGAAAAAGATGAGTCCCTGGAGGGAGCCTATCGCTCTGTTGGCTATAATGCTGACTACATTCGGTGGTATCGAAACTGCCGCTGCGTCTTTCCCTAAGACGACAACGGCTAATATCAAGCCAACATCAGAATCTAGTTTTTTAACTCCTCAAGGCAACTGGCAACTAGCGCAAGTACTTGTAGGACAATGCCGTGCAGCGAAGCAGCGGATCTTTGTTTACACCCAACGCTCAATTTATAGTCAAACAATTAGAACTATTGCTCCCGATGAGCAGGTTACCCTAGCAGATAGTGGCAGTGATGGCTGGATTGCTATTCGTTCCCCTGCAGTCGGATATGTACAAACTAGCGAACTTAAAGCTTGCCAACAACAAACTACTCCCCCTCAAGCTAGGAATCCTCCCAACCCCAACCCTAAATCTAGCTCCAGATTCTGTCGCCTGGTGACCTACAAAGATGATGAGTTGGAGGGACTGGTCATTCGTTTGGAACCCAACCGTTCCTCCCGTCGAGTTTCTGGAGTATTGCCAGGAGAAACAGTAACTCTCAAAAATATTCCTCTACCCCTAGTAAGAGATAGTGAGGGGCGCTCTTGGGTTGAAATTACAGCTCCTGCTGCTGGCTGGATTTCCCTCGGCTATCCTGGTTCTAACTCCATCAATCTTACACCTTGTCCCTAAAGGGTCAGTCCAGAAACCGGGTTTAAGATGGAAAAGTGCTGATATGAGAGTCGTTATTCTTGCCAGAAACCTGGTTTCTAGGAATACTCTCTCTGACTCTCTAGAGCATCGATAAGGCATTGAAAATGGCTTTTAGTTTAGCTGAAAGCTGACAACTTCTTAAGCAGAATTAGGTAAAGAATTGAGCATCAGTTTCTTCAAAACCAGACGCAGTTCATCTCGTCCTTGGAAATTTTCCAGGCGGTAAACCACCTTCCCATTTTCAACAAAGAGCAACGTCGGCAGGGACTTGAGTTTATAAGTATTGGCAAGCTTGAAATTGTTATCGGCATTAACCCTAACTACTTTGACCTGATTGCCCCATTCCAAGTGAAATTCCCGTAGTATCGGTTGTATTATTTGACACAATCCGCACCAGGGAGCCCAAAAATCGACTAAAACGGGTTGAGAGCTTTTTAAAACCTCTTGTCTAAAAGTCCGGTCGTTGACAGACAGTGCCATGGTCTCTCTGTATATATAAGTTTTTACAAATCTTTTAGGATTATGTTACATCTAATTGGGAGCATCCGAGCATAAGATTCAAAAAAGGGCTCCAAAGCCTAAGGGACTTCCAATCACTGAGGGAGCTGGGGGAGCCTCACAAGGGTAGGTTTTTAATATTCTGGTCAATAAGAGACAAGGAGGACAAGGAGGGAAAGTAGACATATGTTGATGTTTCACGAAAAACTGGGATGAATGTTGCATCTGGGATTTTTAATAACCGAACAATAATTTATACGGTTTTCCTCATGAGTCTTCTTGTCCACCTTGTCCACCTTGTCCACCTTGTCTTATCCCCACCCGAAAGTAAAAAACTTTCCCCCTTGTCAGGATGGGGGAGCTGGGGGAGCTGGGGGAGCTGGGGGAGCAAGATAAGCACAAAAATTGGCACAATTCATTTCTTAGAGTTCCCTAACACCTACCACCTAACACCTAATTGTAAGTGTACCCACCACAGAAGCCAGATGAAACCAATAACCCCTAGGTAAGCAGGACGAAGAAACTCTTCCCACTTGATAGTCTGGCGTCCTTGGAGAATTGCCAAGAAGGGCATTACAGACGTGCGAGCCTTGGCCTCCTCAAAAGCACTACCATAACGCACTAACATGCGTCTGTCGCCATGCCAGACGGCAAAGAGATGATGCAAAATTAATCCTGCTGAGGTTAGTAGGGTGAAGCTAGTACCAATCCAAAGGGTGTGGGCAATACACCAAATTACCTGTCCCACCATTTGGGGATGCCTCGTGATGCGTATGATGCCAGTCTCAAACAGATGAACTTGGGGCTTTTGGATAGCCGCAATTTCTAAGAGGTTGAAGGTAGCTGGATACAGAAACAGGAACGAAATTGCTGAAAGTACCCAAACAAGTAATTGTACTCCCGGAGTTCCTTGAACCTGCCACAGTTGCCAGCCATCATAGCGGTGATTGAAAAAGTAAATAATTAATACAATAGCTAGGGGAAGACTGACTAAGGCAAACAAAACACGGTATAATCGTGCCCCGATGCGTTGCTCACCCCAAGGTCTAAGGGCTGCTAAACCACTGTGAGCGATCGCAAATCCCAATAGTAAACTGCTCATGACTAAATGGCTCGAAGGAGAAAACTTCATAAAAATTTCATACAAATAAACCCTTTAAACAAACGATTCTAGCAAGTATTGGCGATAGACCTGAGCCCTTGGTGTGTTACTGTCAATGTCAGCGAAGGTTTATATATTCATTAGGGGCAATCCATCGCTTGAGTCAAACCCCATCTCAATAAAAATGTTGGTTGCCTCAGTTACTTCTTGCCCTGAGGTCTAGCCTATGTCTGATCTTCCTTTCACTTTAGATCAACTCCGTATTCTCAAAGCGATCGCTTCTGAGGGGAGTTTTAAGCGTGCTGCCGATAGCTTGTACGTTTCACAACCTGCTGTCAGCCTACAAGTGCAAAACTTGGAGCGACAGTTAAATGTGCCGTTATTTGACCGGGGTGGACGTCGTGCCCAACTTACGGAAGCAGGACATTTACTGCTGGACTACGGAGAAAAAATCTTGACTCTTTGTCAAGAAACTTGCCGTGCTATTGAGGATTTACAAAATCTTCAAGGTGGTACATTGATAGTGGGAGCCTCTCAGACTACAGGCACTTATCTTCTTCCACGTATGATTGGCATGTTTCGCCAGCGCTATCCGGATGTTGCGGTACAATTACAGGTTCACTCCACTCGCCGTACTTCCTGGAGTGTGGCCAATGGACAGGTGGATTTAGCAATTATCGGTGGTGAAGTTCCTAGTGAACTGCAAGAAACCTTGGAAATTACTCCCTATGCGGAAGATGAGCTAGCCCTAATTTTGCCAGTTTTTCACCCCTTAGCAAAAGTGCCAAGAATCTGCAAAGAGGATTTGTATAAATTGCAGTTTATTGCTTTAGATTCCCAATCTACAATCCGTAAAGTAATTGACCAAGTACTATCCCGCTGTGGCGTTGATACCCGACATCTGAAGATTGAAATGGAGTTGAACTCGATTGAGGCAATCAAAAATGCTGTGCAGTCAGGACTTGGGGCAGCTTTTGTTTCTATTTCGGCAATCGAAAAAGAGTTACAAATGGGGGTTCTCCACCGGGCACCAATCAATGATATGGTTGTCAAGCGGATGCTCTCAGTAATTACTAATCCTAATCGTTACTGTTCCAAGGCAGCAGAAGCTTTTAGCCGCGAAATTTTGCCAGAGTTTACTCCTAATCACTGGCGAGAGGCAACCTTAACTTCAGCAGTGATGGTGGAAAATACCCTCAAGACAGCTTCTTCTCATACTTTAGGGGGGTGAGAGGAAGATGGGGAAGATGGGGAAGTATGGGGAGTATGGGAAGTATCTCAATAGTTTTGTTTCAGTTTAAAGTGGAAGTTTAAATTGTAGCTATAAGCTCATACTCACCCTCAAGGGAAAGTGTGAGTAGTTTACTCCCTACACTTGAAAATATGGAAATTTACTGCTGGGACTTTACACATATAATCACAATTTTGTCAATGTGTAAGTCCTAATTTCCTGATAGCTTACTGAACAGCTGAGCAACTTTGTCTAAATCTTTATCTCCAGGCGATCGCTCTACGCCACTAGATAAATCAATACCATTGGGTTGCAGCAGTTTGAGGGCGTCTAAGATGTTATCTGGGGTTAAACCACCAGCCAGTAACCAAGGGCAGTTAGGACTAAATTGCTGTAAGGTGAACCAATCTAAGGTTTTACCAGTGCCTCCCAGCATTTGGGGATGGTAGGCGTCTAGCAGCAGCGTATCAATGTAATCAGTGTAAGTAAATATCTGATTTAAACAATCCGGCGTCCTCACTCTCAAAGCTTTGATAATTTCCACCTCTGGGAGAAGCTGACGTAGCTGAGTGCAAAATTCTGGTGACTCAGTACCATGCAGCTGCACCACATTTAAATGAGCTTCTGTAACAATCTGGCCAATTGCCTCAACAGCAGCATCAGCAAATACCCCCACTCTGTCAATAGTTACCGTCAGTTGTTCTACTATGCTCCGGATTTGCTCTGGTGTAACGTAACGGGGAGATGCACTGACACAAATGAATCCTAGGGCAGTTGCTCCCAAGTTAGCGATCGCTTGACCTTGTTCTGGTTTCGTAATGCCACAAATCTTAACTCGCATACCAATGACAAATGACAAATGACAGATGACAAATTATGATCCCTTTATCTCTAAAAACTAAGTCAACAAAGGAGAAAATCACTTGATTTACTCAATTTTAGCCACTACTCCAACAACCATAGCATGGAGTCCCACGGTAGGGCTGGTGATGATTTTATGTAACCTATTTGCCATTATCGTTGGTCGCTTCGCGATCAAGAATGCTGGCACTGGACCAGATTTACCTGCTGGTGGGAGCAAACCTGACATTTTGAAAAACTTTGGCATCGCTGAACTCTTAGCTACTACCAGTTTTGGTCATATTCTTGGTGCTGGCTTCATTTTAGGTCTTGCTAATGCTGGTATTCTCTAGAACATCTATCAGCTATCTGCTTTGTTGCGGAAGCTGAGGGAACTGAGGGAGATGGGAATAGATTTTATTACTTGTTACTTGTTACTTGTTACTTGTTACTTCCCTACTCCCTATTCCCTGTTCCCTGACTAGCTGGAAATTTCCGACTTGCCCAAGTCTCCTGTTCGACGGTGGTAATATCATTTCCTTCTACTGTATAATCTGTCTCCTCTTCTTCCTTCTGCCTAGCCTGCGGCAACGGCTTCACCGAACTGCCTTCCGCCTTAATTTCCTCCTCTGGAAGCTCCGAATTGAGACTAGTAGCAGCTTCTTTCAACGTTAACTGAACAGTTTCAACGTCACCAACCTTCGCTGCATTTTTTAAATTTCGTTTCCAGCGAGCATTCTTAATTGCTTCGTCTTTAGAGCGAGAACTGGTATGGAAACATTTTTCCAAAGCTTCATTGATCCCAATGCGACGAGACATGGTACGATACTGACGCTCTGTATCTAGCAGCTTGGCCATTAGTTCTAGATGCATAGCATCATCACCGCAAATTTCTTCTAAAACCTGCCATTCATCACTACCTAACAGACGATTATCGGCTCCTGGACGATAATCTTTGAAGGGTTCCCCAGTGACTTGTTGATAAATGCGAGGTAAGCTGTCATCAAATTCGTGTTTGTCTTCTAGCCAGATCCGACGAATTTCACTTAGCTCTTCTTCGGTAATTAGGGTAATATTTTTCATCTCTTCTGGACCATGGCGACGAATTTTGGTTTGAGCTTCTAAGACTTGCCGCAGCCAAGATTCTCGCCACTGTTTGGTATAAGGACCAGGAATTGGCTCTACCGAAATTTCCCCGTTGACATTGCGCTCAAACAATTCTACTTTGCCATAGATGCGACGAAAGTCTCTGCGATCGCGGTCATTATGGAGATCTAACTCATTGCGGATATCCAACAGAGGCTGCATCCATTCTTTTTCTTGATCATTGTGGATCATTGCCTCCATAGATCTATCTTTATTTACCATCGTGCAAACCCAGCAACCAAAGCGGGAATCCCCACAGCTAGGGGTAGAAGTATCAACTACTAGGGGACATTCATTATCCGCTGTTGCACCCCGGTACATTGTAAATAGGTCTTTATTGGAGTTTCCCCAAGGATTTTGCCACTGATTGAGGTAAATCCAAACTTCATCATTACGCCAGTCTTCTATCGGGGTGTAGATTAGAGAGTTTGGTAAGTTTTTATTCGGATTCAGGTGATTGCGTACTCTACCTTCTTGATGTTTTGCCATTGTCGCAGCACGTTTTGAGCTTTCAGCCTTGCGAGTACCTAATAACAAAATCGTTTCACCACTGACTCTAACCATCTCGCGGATAAAGTGGTTGGCAGGATTGATTTTCAGCCGTGTTGTACACCAACGAAATTGGTGGCGGGGTGCTGGGTAGCCTTTCCCAATTAAACAAACCCAGAAGGTTTCTTTCACTTCAGGATGAAGCAGATGGGGTTCTATTGGCATTTCCTGCTCTTGTGCGGCAGTCCGCATCTGCTCTAAAGAGTTGCTTACCCAAGCAGATACAATAGGATTCTCTACCAGAGTATCTGTTGTGATAACATGAATGGTTTTAGTACGCTGGGTTAGTGGTAGCGCTGCAATTGCATTCCAGACTAACTGCAAAACTGTGGTACTGTCTTTACCTCCAGAATAGCCAATTACCCAAGGTATGGCGTCTGAGCAGTATAGTTGTTGAATTTCCGTGGTGAGATTTTCAATATCTGCCACCAAATCAGTGACTGTACGTTTCTGTTGCTGGTTTTCTGGTTTTTGAGCTTTAGTCATCAGTTTTCGCTTAAGACTCCTTCCTCAGCGAAGAAAGTACAACATCTCCGATTTCAGTATCCCACATTTTATGAGTTTTTAAAAACTCATATCAAAAAATCCAATTTTTATTTATAGTTTTTACAAACTAGTATGATTTTTCTCAAACTATGGTGCAAGACAGGGTAACTCCCCCAACCACAGACCTTGCCAGCCAAATCCTGGCCCAGGAAAGCCAAGAGCGACAGGCGCTGATGCTACTTTTGGAGAGGCATTTAGCTAGAAATGATCAACTCCTAGTACAAAAAACCAAGATGGGTAGTACAGAAGCATTTATTGGCGCAGTCACCCTAGAATGGTTAGCAATTCGGGTGCGCTTCGCTTCTCAACTACCCCTATTTCAACAAAAGTTTGATCCTCAAACCAATAATGTAGTCAGGGATGCAGAAACTATTGAAGAGTTACAGCAACGTCCTCTTGATTGGTCTCGTCAAGCACCATTGGCACAATACCTCGCAGCGCGGAAGACCCACAAGTTTCCTGCTGTGTTGGTGGTTCTTAGTTCCCGGTGGGTGGATGAACCTCAAGCAGCTAAATGGGATCACCACAGATGTGCTCTCACTTCAGCGGCTGAGTTCACGGCTTTAGACAAAGATGGGACAGTTGGCTTACTCGATATTTCCGAGAATGTTTCTATTTTTGCCTTAGATGGCCAACACCGACTTATGGGTATCCAAGGTCTAATGGAGTTAATTAAAACCGGTAGATTACACAAGTATAACAAAGCAAAGAAACCCGCAGGCTCAGTAATTACCATGGATGATCTGCTTAAGGAATATCAAATCGAGCCTGCTTATCTCCAAGGTTTAGCTCACGAAAAAATTGGCATCGAGTTTGTTCCTGCGGTTGTCCAAGGAGAAACCCGTGAAGAAGCGCGGCGGCGAGTTCGCTCTATTTTTGCTCATGTTAACCTGATGGCTATTCGGTTGAGCAAAGGACAGTTAGCTTTGCTTAACGAAGATGATGGTTTCTCGATTGTTGCCCGAAAAATTGCCGTGACTCATCCGTTGCTCAAAGATTCGGCAAAACGTAATTCCCGCGTCAATTGGGATAGTGCCACAGTAGCTGCTAAATCAACAGTTTTGACCACTTTGCAAGCTCTCAAGGAGATGTCTGAGCTGTATTTGGGGTACAAATTCCTGCATTGGAAACCTTCGGAAAAAGGTTTAATTCCAATGCGTCCTGAGGACGAGGAATTAGAAGCGGGGTTAGAAGAGTTTAAACGGTTTTTCGATCATTTAGCCAGTTTACCTAGCTATCAAAAACTCGAAGCGGGAACAGAAACTCCCCAGTTGAGGCGATTTAGTCATGAGAGGGGAGCAGGAGAAGGTAATTTTCTGTTCCGTCCCGTGGGACAAGTGGCTCTAGCTCAAGCTTTGGGAATCGTGGTATTTCAGAAGGGGTTATCCTTGGAAAGCATTTTTGAGAAACTGCGGCAGTATGACAGCGAAGGTGGGTTTAGTGGAATGGATTACCCTCAATCTCCCTGGTATGGAGTGTTGTATGACCCCAATCGCAGGCGGGTGATAGTTTCTGGACGAGATTTAGCCACTAAGCTGATTGTGTATTTGCTAGGGTGTATTCAGGGTAATTTAGAACGGGCAGAACTGCGCATGGCTCTAGCTGACGCGAGAGCCGTGGGCAGAAATCAAGCCATGAGTTTTGAGGGCAAATTTGTCAAGCCCAAAGAAGTAGGATTACCGTCTGTGCTTCTTTAGGGTTTGCTGAATAAGTCTGAAACAGTCGGGTGGTAAGGGGAGGGAACAGAGGGAACAGAGGGAATAGGGAATAGGGAATAGGGAATAGGGAACAGGGATGATTATCCGTGATGAACAAGTGAGATTTATCTTAAAAGTGCAAGGTTTTTGAATAATCCCTCTCCCTCAGCTTCCCCAGCTTCCCCAACTCCCTCAGCTCCCCCAGCTCCTCAGCGATAGGGGAAGAGGAAAAGATATTGTTTCTTCTTCTTTTATGGATCTTTGTAGCATAGACGACTAATATAGGAGTGAGTGATAAGCTAACCTGAGAACATTTATAACTTATTCCTTAGCAGTATGACTCTTTGCGAGTATAAACCAGGTCTAGAAAATATCCCTGCTGCTCAATCGAGTATCAGCTATGTAGAAGGAAAACAGGGAATACTGGAGTATCGTGGCATTGCCATCGAAGAACTGGCAGCAAAAAGTACTTTCATCGAAACTGTATATTTACTGATCTGGGGCGTATTGCCCCGGAAGGAAGAGCTCGAAGCCTTTGAGCACGAAATTCGCTTCCATCGGCGCATTAAATATCGCATTAGGGATATGATGAAGTGCTTTCCCGAAACGGGTCACCCGATGGATGCCTTACAAACTTCCGCTGCGGCACTGGGTCTTTTTTATTCCCGTCGTGCTCTAGATAACCCAAAATATATTCGGGAAGCTGTAGTTCGTCTGTTAGCCAAAATTCCCACAATGGTGGCAGCTTTCAAACTGATGCGCAAGGGTCATGATCCCGTTCAGCCTCGTGATGATCTTGCCTATTCAGCTAACTTTCTGTACATGCTCAATGAGCAAGAACCAGACCCCTTAGCAGCGCATATCTTTGATGTGTGCTTAATGCTACATGCAGAACATACGATCAATGCCTCCACTTTCTCCGCTATGGTGACGGCTTCTACCCTCACAGATCCCTATGCAGTAGCAGCTTCAGCAGTAGGAACTTTAGCTGGTCCTTTGCATGGGGGAGCAAATGAAGAAGTCATCGCCATGTTGGAAGAAATTGGTTCAATCGAGAATGTCCGTCCCTATCTAGAGGAACGCTTGCAGCGTAAGGAAAGAATTATGGGTTTTGGGCATCGTGTGTATAAAGTGAAAGATCCACGAGCCAAGATTCTACAACAATTAGCAGAACAATTGTTTAAGCAGTCTGGTGGAGATAAGTACTACGAGATTGCTGTAGAGTTAGAGCAAGCGGTAGAGGAAAAACTTGGTCAAAAAGGGATTTACGCTAATGTTGATTTCTATTCAGGACTAGTTTACCGTAAACTAGGTATTCCCACAGACTTGTTTACACCAGTATTTGCGATCGCACGAGTTGCGGGTTGGCTGGCTCATTGGAAGGAGCAACTTGCTGTGAATCGGATTTTCCGTCCCACTCAAGAATATATGGGAACTCACAATGTTTCCTATACTCCTATTGAAGAACGTTAGGCTATCGGCTATCGGCTATCAGCTATTCAGCTACGCTGATGCCGTAGTTGTGATCTAAAGGTGTATATTTCGTGCCCAACGTTCAATTATGGTTACATATGGCATTTGATGTTCCTCCTCGAAATCTTTAATTTCTCTTTAGCCATAATTCACTTGAGCAAGGCGATCCGCTTATGCTATTCCGATGATAAGCGATCGCTAGTTTTAAATTCTGTTGACCAATCCTTGGAATGTTTCGAGGGAATCTACGGTAATTGCCTGTCGATGGAGAGAGGTAAGAACTGAATCTTCCTGAATTTGATTGAGAGATTCAGCTAACTCCTCTGGCACAGAACCAAAACGTACTTCTAATACCTCCATAATCGCCTCTCGACTCTTTTGGAGAATGCCTTCTTGACGTGCCCAACGTTCAATTATGGTTACATATGGCATTTGATTTTCCTCCTCGAAATCTTTAATTTCTCTTTGGAATCCGCTTTGCAACTGATTCGGTAACGTCATCATCCAATCGATGAGCCTGAATAGTTCTAATATATTCAAATAAAATACGGTAGTCTGTAGTCAATTGAACATGACCAAGTATTGGATAATCGGAATTGGTGCAAGGTCTAAGTTTAACAAATTAAATCTAGCAGAGTGTAGGTTGGGTGCAGCGCTAGCGGAACCCAACGAAGCATAGGCTTTGCCCGTGAAGTGATTGTGAAGGATGTTAATATTGGGAATGCGATCGCACTGACATGAGAGATATAAAGTAGTGCGTTCGCGTAGCGTGCGCGTAAGCGCAAACATCTTGCTCGCTTTTTACCTAAGCGCGAGCGAGACGCTCGCACCACCAAAATTTATTCTACATTTTTAGCTGTGTCGCGCCAGTTTTGTTTGCCTGGTTGCTCAAGTGAATTGAAACTCCCCGAAGTCCAACGGTATTGGGTTTCTGCTGTTTAGGAGGTGGAGCATAAATTAATTCACAATTCTGAGATTCTGCTGCTTTATCGACTTCTGCATATCTCTGATGAAATTCAGCAACTACCTTATCAGCCTCAAAGCCTTCAGACAGCTTTGTATCAGCATTTCTGGCATATCCCAGTAATTTGTCATTCCATTGTTTTGTGCATTGATTATCAGCCCAACCTGACATCAGTTCAAGCCGAGCAATTACTGGTTTAAAATTATTTTGATTTATTGCTATTCTCAAGTCAGCTTGAATTTTGTGGTAAGAAGTGGATGGTTGAAAAGTTTTGGCTACAGAAAATCCAATAACGCCCAAGATACCTAAGATAAGCAAACAGCCTAAACCAAACCCAAATCCGGATGAGTAGGATTCAGAATAATGATACTCAGGGTAAGATTCTTCTGTATCCTCATTGATGTAATCAGCAGAAACTGGTGGAAGCAACTGTAACCATTCTCGCATTGACTGAGGACGATCTTCTGGCTCTATAGCCATCCCTTGGAGAATTGCGTAATTCAACTCATCGCTAATCCAGTAACTCCATGCCTGCGGTGGCTTCAATTCAGCATTTTCATGCTTTTGTTCAAAGGAGTTAACGGGGTATCTTCCCGTTACCGCATAGTACAGTGAGGCAGCTAAAGTGTAGACATCTATCGTTGGATTGCGGTCTCCCTTACGCTGTTCGTAGGGAGCAAATGCTTTATTTCCAAAATGTTTTGAAGTTATGCTATTTGGAAACATTTCCCCTGCAATGCCAAAGTCAATTAGTACAGCTTCACCATTATCTTGTAACATGATATTACCTGGGTGAGCATCCCGATGCACCAAATATTTCATATGTAAATGATCCAGAGCTGATCCAATTTGCTGGATATAACTCACTGCCTCAACTTCTGATAAAAGTCCTCTAGATCGCACCCTATTGAACAAACTCTCCCCCGGAATAAACTCCATTACTAAATAGTAGGTCTCTTCTTCTTTAAATAAGTGTTTGAACTGTACAATATTAGGATGGGGATCTTTAAGCAAATCAGAGAGTCGTTGTCCTTCTTTGATAAATCGCTTCTCATATTCAATGTAATCTGGATCTAGTTTCAGATCCTCGTCTGGCGTTTTAATGGCAACCCATTGATTAAGCTTCGTGTCTATCGCTGAGTAGGTAACCCCAAAACCTCCTCTTCCTTGTAGTTTTTCAATAATCTGGTACTCACCATCACGTATATACTGACCCTGTTGCAAAACCATAATCAGTTATTAGTCGTTAGTTGTTGATTGTCGGTTATTAATCTTGGTCGGTGTTACTTCTGAAGAAGGTGGAGGGGAATTAGGTTTGTAATAGCCTAGTGCAGTAAAAATAGCTGATATTACTGTTGCCACTACCACGATAATCTCAACCGTCACCGCCCAACTGGGCTGTTTCCAGGGTAACCTGGGGATACTAAATTCCAATAAACTTAACCATTTCCGCACTGTCTGGGGACGAGCTTCCGGTTCTAGTTTCATACCTTGGAGTATGGCTTGATTGACACGCTCTGAAATCTGAGGATTAAGTTCCTTGGGTGGCTTTAAAGACTTAGTACCATCCTTGCGCTTGATGGCGCCAGGCGGTTTTTCACCTGTCAAAAGATTATACAAAGTTGCTGCTAGTGAATAGATATCCGTAGAGTCTCGCCGCTTTCTTGTAGAAGAATTCAGTTCAATTGCTGCAAATGACTCATTTCTCCATCGGGAAGTAAACGGATAGTCAAATTCCTCTGCTAAGTCAAAATCAATCAGTACTGCCTCATTTTTACCAGCTCGCAACATAATATTTGCTGGTTTGATGTCCCGATGCAATAAACCCTGACGATGAACCTCAATCAGCGCCTCACCAATCTGCCGGATGTAATTCAATGCTTCCTTCTCTGGTAAGACTCTCTGAGTAAGACTAGCCAGTGTATCCCCAGGAACATATTCCATCGCAATGCAAAATACTTGCCTTTCCTTGAAAGTTTTGATAACACGTACAACATGAGGATGTTTACAGCGCTCCAGCTTCCGTGCCTCATCCGATAATTTTGATTCCAGGCTGTTACGCTCGTATGAAGTCAGTTGGTTAAGCAGATCCTCATCTGGGGCTTTAATAACCAGATAATTACCGCTCTTATCTCTAGCAAGATAGGTAATGCAAAAGCGCCCTCTTCCTAGCTTTTTTTCAATGGTATATCTACCATTCTGCAACGTTTGCCCTGTTGTCCAAGTCATTGCTTACAACTATACAATGCTTATATCTTAACTTTACAATCAGCTTCTCTACTAGAAGCTCCGCGAACGCTTGTACTACAGGCGATCGCAAAATTGAAGACAGAGGTGTATATTTCAGACAGTCGGGACACCCATTTTACAAAAAACTGGTAATTTTTGTTTGTATTTTAGAAGGAAGCAATAGCTGTAGGGTGGGCATTGTCAACAATCTCTCATCGCAGTGATAGGATTTCGGAGCAATGCCCACCTAATATCATTCCTAATCTGAGTCTGAAAACAACGATTCCAGATCTCGATATCCATTCACTACTCGAACAATCTCCACCACATGTTCAATTACACGGTAAAGAATAATGTAACCTTCAAGAGGAACGCCTCATAAAGATGGTTCAACTTCAGCATAAGACCGCCCCATGTTAGGAAAATTCACCAAATTCTTGCATTTCTGCTCAAACCCATTAATAAACCGTTCATCAGCCTCTACACTCCGACTAACAAAATAATCAGAAATCTCATCTAAATCTTGACTCGCTGCTGGAGAAATAATATAACGACTCATACTTGATTCTCTCCAGGCTGGCAGAGTTTTTCTCGCAGTCTGGCAATGACAACTTCTCCATCAATCCCTTCTCCTTGATTAAGCTGTGCTATACCCACTGCTACTTTTTTCCTAGTTTCTTCGAGCCACTCTTGAGATAATGTGTCTCGTTCCTCTAGAAGTGACAATGCATCAACAATCACGTCGTAAGCGGTTTCATACTTTCCAGTTTTTAGTTTTTCTTGAATTAACTGTTCTTCTTCTGGTTTTAATGTGATATTCATCGTCCTCGTTAAGTAAATGAGCTTAATTCTCTATTGCCAGATTATGCATCTGAGGAAGGCAATCGCTTTAAAACCCTTGCCCAGTCGTCTTTAGACGACTTTAGCTGTGAGCCAGGAGTTTTAACTCCTGGTGGATTATCGGGATTGGTGCAAGATCTAAGTTTAATACCAAATCCGGGTTAGTTACCCCCGTTTTGAGAAAACTGCGAAAACCCTGTAGAGACGTTGCATGCAACGTCTCTACAGGGTGGGACATAACGGGGGTGTGTAT
>JAAHGR010001119.1 GCA_010672425.1 Symploca sp. SIO2E6 | reverse complement strand
GGGATTTGAACTGTAACTAAATTCCTACTCACCTCTTGTCATTTCTTCCGGAATGAGTAGATAATGGGAAGTAATCTGTATCAGTAGAGCGATATGGAAACACCGGAAGTGACAATGAGTATTGGAGACGCAGCCAAAGAGCTTGGTGTCTCAGTCATCACATTAAGGAGGTGGGCAGACTCAGGAAAGATTCGTTCAGAGCGCTCACCTTCAGGACAAAGGAGATTTTTTCTAACTGATGTTAAGGGCATTGTGCCAAGAGAGCTTAACAAGCTAGATGAGCGAATTACAATCAATTATGCTCGTGTTTCAAGTCATGACCAAAAAGACGATTTAACTAGACAAGCTCAAGTCTTAGAAGCTTTCAGTGCTACTAATGGCTGGCAATATGAGACAATTCAAGACCTTGGTAGTGGTCTTAACTACAACAAAAAAGGACTCCAAAAACTACTCAAGCGTATTATGAGAGGTGATGTTGGACGTTTGGTTTTAACCCATAAAGACAGACTTCTTAGATTTGGTTCAGAGCTAGTTTTTGCAATGTGCGAGGAATTTGAAACTGAGGTGGTAATTATCAATAAGTCATCAGAAGAATTGAGTTTTGAGCAAGAGCTAGTAACAGACATGATTGAGCTAATCACAGTATTTTCGGCACGTCTCTACGGTTCACGCTCTCTTAAAAACAAGAAGCTAATCGACGGCATGACCCAAGTGGTCAAGGATGTTCAATCATGTTGCTAGGATTCAAGACAGAGTTAAAGCTCAACAACCATCAACGGACGCTGTTAGCCAAACACTGTGGAGTAGCGCGTCACGCTTGGAATTGGGGACTAGCACTCACAAAAAACCTTCTCTTACACAACAGTGCTAACCCAGATGACAAAATCAAATTTCCGACTGCTGTTGACCTCCACAAGCTACTTGTGGCAATGGTTAAACCTGAGTATCCTTGGTACTACGAGGTAAGTAAGTGCGCTCCTCAGTATGCTTTAAGGCAACTCTCGGAAGCTTGGAAGCAAGCGTTCAAGAAAATTAAGAAGCCGCCAAGGTTTAAGAAGAAAGGACCTGTGGATAGCTTTACTGTTGATGGTGCATTAAAGGTAGACCATTATCAAGTCAAAGTACCTGTAATTGGATGGCTCAAAACCTATGAGCGCCTACCAGTTGACCAAAAACCCAAATCATTTACAATCAGTCGTACAGCCGATAGATGGTTTGTTAGCTGGAAAATTGAAGTTGCGCCAACCAATGAGCCTAAATCAGTGTCGGTCGTTGGTGTTGACCTTGGCATCAAAACACTAGCTACATTATCAACTGGTGAAGTGTTTAAAGGTGCAAAAAGTTATCGCAAGTATGAGAAAAAACTTTCAAGGTTGCAATGGCTCAATCGCCATAAAGTCAAAGGTTCTAACAACTGGAAGAAAGCCCAGATTCAGATAGCTAGACTACATCGAAAGATTGCTAATATCCGCAAGGACACATTACACAAACTAACATCCTATCTTGCCAAAAACCACAGCAAGATTGGGATTGAGGACTTGAATGTGTCTGGGATGATGGCTAATCACAAGCTTGCTAAGGCTATTGCAGATATGGGCTTTTATGAATTCCGTAGACAGCTTGAGTACAAGTGCAAGTTGTACGGTTGTGAGTTAGTCGTAGTTGACCGATGGTTTGCTAGCAGTAAGACTTGCTCAAACTGTGGAGCCAAAAAAGAAACACTCTCCCTAGCTCAAAGAGTGTTCCATTGTGACCATTGCGGTCTTGAAATTGACCGCGACTTGAACGCATCCATTAATTTGGAGCAAGCCGTCAGTTAGACGGTGTTAGCCTGTGGACAGAGTGCCGCCGACGGTTCTGAAGGAA
>JAAHGR010001118.1 GCA_010672425.1 Symploca sp. SIO2E6 | reverse complement strand
TTACCATCTTGTATATAGATAGTGGCACTGACTGTCTCTCTATATACCCTCTTGTATATAGATGACTACCCCGACAGCCTCCCTTTATACCCTCTTGTATATGGATAGTGACTTACGCACTCTCAGTCCATATCCTCTTGTGCATAGATGGCTGCCCCGACAGTCTCCCATCATACCCTCTTGTATATGGATAGTGACTTACGCACTCTCAGTCCATATCCTCTTGTACACAGATAGCTGCCCCAACAGTCTCCCATTATACCCTCTTGTGCATAGATAGCTGGACTAGCTGTCTCCCTATATAACCTCTTGTACATAGATAGAATGGATATCTCTCCTCTCCACATCTATACTCTAACCCTGTTGTATGGACATAACTATTCTCCACATCTATGTAATAACCCTCTTGAATACCTATGCCTGACAGAGCAGAAACAGCTATAATTGCAATGCCTGCTTGCTTTCCTCTCTAGGGCGTGTCGGTTTTCTAGCTGATAGTAATCAAGTAACACCTTCTTTCTTATTAAGTGTAGAAAACCTCGACATCCTCGACTAACTAACACCCTTCTTTTCACCATGAACATAGAACAAGCAATTCTCAATAACTTACGAATACTACCACCAGAAAAACAACAACTATTACTAGAGTTTACCGAATTCCTCTTTCCAACAATTCATCACAAAAGCTCAAACCCTTACTCCCCAAGAAAAAGCCAACAACTGGAAACAATGGGCTTCAAGTCACCAACTCCCTAGTCCAGGATTATCAGATGCGGCCATTAGTCGGGAAACTATCTACGAATAATGACTCAATATCTACCCTTTCACAAACATTATTTTAAGAGCAAGCGACCAGACCTCCGCTAACTACTCCTTAGTAGTTGAGGCCGTCTTCAATTTACTTAATAGAGGAGATCAATGCTTCCTAACTCCCCAAGTCTTAACTGAATTCTGGGTTGTAGCTACACGCCCTCAGTGAGGCTAATGGTTTAGGTTGGACTCCAGAAAAGACTCAAGGGGAAATAGAGCAACTTCTCTCTCAATTTACTTTACTACCAGAGAGTGGAGATATTTTTACTTACTGGTTGCAACTAGTCACTACCTATAAAATTAAGGGAAAACGTACTCACGATATTCGTATACTCGCTGTGATGAAAGCGAATAACCTTAAATACCTATTAACCTTAAATCCAGGGGATTTTCTCAATATTCCCGGTTTTAACATCGTTCATCCCAGTGAAATTGTTACCCCCTAATTCTCAGCGATAGAACAGGCAGGTGGGGGAGGCGATCGCAAAAAAAGAGCACCAGCTTGCGCTGATTGCCTACGGCACGGTTCTTGCGCTAATCGCCTAAATCTTAGTGAGACTTCCTGGCTTAATCTCAAACCTCTGATAAGACCTAATTGTGGTTTCATCACGATCGCCTAATATAGACCGGGCAAAGTTCAGATAATCTAGAGGATCAACCAAGGCATTTACCACACAAGCCCTAAAGTAAGCTCCACGGAATTTATGGTAGGTCATACCCTCTCTTAAAATTTCCCAGTTCTCTGTGACAATTCCATCCCGACCATTGAAGCGCTTAGAGTAAGTCCGGTTAACCCTTTCAGGGTCTTCACTCCTAGGAAAGCGTTTACCATTGGCTTCTAACCAATCAATCCCTTGTAAGACCAAATCAGCTGACAAAAGGGTTGGTATAGTGAATTCATGGTCTATCAGTTTTTTCTTACCAATCTTTCTCCTCTTACCTTTGAGCTGACCCTTGAACCCAAGCTCATATTCTCCAGTTTTCCGAAACTCTCCAGAAAGATGAATCTCAGCCATTCTACGCCCGGTCGCTAGTGCTATAGCACAACTTACATTCCTC
>JAAHGR010001117.1 GCA_010672425.1 Symploca sp. SIO2E6 | reverse complement strand
TCAACGTATCGCGAGAGTCCCCACCTTCAACGAAGTAAGGTGGGGAGGGATAGCGGTTCGACGTAGGTACGGAGTCGAACAATTATTTTTGTGGTACTTCTTGAGATTTGATATAGGCTTTGACTCTTTCGATAGGAGCGCCACCAGTGGATGCCACATAATAAGAACCTGACCAAAAAGCAGGTTGTCGATAAACTTTGGACAATTCATCAGCAAATTCCTTCTGGATAATCCTACTAGAACCAGATTTCATGCTCCCAATTAAAGCTGATAAGCGGTTATCAGGATGAAAATCCACCAATAAATGTACATGGTCAGCTTCTCCTGAAAACTCGATCAGCCGACATTTGGTTTTGACACAAATATTGGCAAGTATTTCTTTGAGTCTTTCGAGCATTGCTTGTGTAATCACTTTACGGCGATATTTGGTGACAAACACCATATGTAGTTGAACAGAGAAGACAGAGTGAGAACCTTTTCTTGCTTGCACTTGACATACCCCCACTTGAACTGCTATAGTTAGCTTAACAGGAGGTAATAGCAGATGGCAATTCGACGTGTGACTTTTCGGCTGTATCCCAATAAAAAGCAAGAGCAAACATTGCGGTATCACCGTAAGTTGCACAAGGACTTGTATAATGCTGCTGTCTATAATCGTTTTACCCAGTACCAAAAGTTTGGTCATAAAGTAGACTACTTTGAACAACAGAACTGCTTGCCAGCTTTTAAAGAAGTCTGGATTGAGTACAAAGAATGTAACTGTATGACTCTACAAGCTACTTTAAAACGTGTCGATTATGCGTTTCAACGTTGGTTTAAAGGGCTGGGCAAACGACCAAGATACAAGTCGCTCCGTCATTACTCAGGGTGGACTTATCCTAGTAAAACAGGCTGGAAAGCACACACTGTTGGTGATAATGGATATTTAGAATTAGCCAAGATTGGTAATATCCAAATGCGAGGGGCCGCTCGTGCTTGGGGCAAACCAACTACTTGTACAATTGTTTATCGCAATAGTAAATGGTTTGCTAGCATTACTGTTGAAGTAGAAGAAATAAAGAGAACTACTAATATTGGTGCTGTTGGGATTGACTTGGGGTGCAAATCAGCTTTAGCTATCACCGATGGAGAAAACCATGACTTTGTGGAAGCTCCTAAATTTTTGCGTAAAGCTGAAGCGAAAATAAAGAAGTTATCTCGATCTAAACGTCGAAAAACAGCGCCCAACAGAAGCCAAAAGCAGAAAGCTTCTAGTAGATGGAAAAAAGCCCAGGCTCAAATTAGCAAAACAACCCGCAAGGTGGCTAACCAGCGCCAAAACTGGGTACATCAAGTAGCGTCAGACATTGTACGCCGTAATAGCTTCGTCGCTACTGAAAAACTAGAAGTTACTAAAATGACCGCTCGTGCCAAAAAAGGTAAACGTAAAAAGCCGAAAGCCGGACTAAATAAATCCATTTTAGATGTTGGCTTCGGGATGTTACGGTCAGCTATTCAGTACAAAATTACTGAGGCTGGCGGTGTATTTGTTGAAGTGCCAACCAAGAAAGTAAAACCATCCCAAACTTGCCCAAATTGTGGACATCAGCACAAGAAATCACTCGACGAAAGAGTTCACCAGTGCCAAGTTTGTAGATTGACAATGGACAGAGATTTGGCCGCTGCTTTGGTAATGCTTTTGTGGGCACAAGGGAAATTGCCGGGGTTTGAAACGAGCCTCGTAGACGCTGATGTTGCTAGCTCTACTTCTGATACCAGTAAACGTAAGTTTGCTGGAAGTCAGAAGCAACTAGGGCAGAAGAAGCGCCAAAAATCAGGACTTACTGGGTTGGATGCAAAAACCAGCCCTTCAACGAAGTAAGGGCTGGTAGTTTAT
>JAAHGR010001116.1 GCA_010672425.1 Symploca sp. SIO2E6 | reverse complement strand
TTTTTTTGAAAAAATAGCGGAATCTTTAATGGCTCTTTCTCCCCATAAAAGACCCAATTATAAACGAGGTAACAGAGCTGCAACTCTCATTAAATCTACATTGTAGCCAAAATTGTCACCCCGTCAGCAAGAAATAGAGGTTTGGGTATTAGCCGGTCATCAATTACCAAGTGATTGGCATTGGCAAGCAATTCGCCAGGAAATCAATCCCAAAGAAACCTACTTTATTCCTTTGGCTCAACAGCAAAATCTCCTAGATTCTCCCGGAGAAGGACGCAAGATCCTAGCCTTGTCAGCAGCACAGCAATATGACCGCATTCGCCAACTTTGCCCAGAAGATGTAGCTGTTCTGGAGAGTCGCATCAAATCTTGGATAGAAGGTAATAATCTCTGAGTTTTCCTGAATAACTGTCTTTACATTCCCGATAGAAGCGTTATAGTGGACTGAGTTGTGTTCTTACGACTATCTGTTCTGTAATCCACTTAGCAGCAGCATATGTGGCAGGTTTCAAGTTTCTGGTAGGTGGTTGTTCTGCTGCGATCGCACTTAGGAGTTCTTCTAGTGGGTTCCCTGCTGTTTTCTCACCAATTAACATCATTGGTTGGTCTAGGGGAGGTAATTCTAGCCAATGGAAATCAGTAGCACCGACGGTAGCAAATACCTTAATTATGTCTTGCCCTTCTTGATATCCGTCTGGTAAATTAGCTTGTAGTGGTAGTAATTCTTCTTGACCTGGGTCAAAAGTAATAAAGTTTCCTTCACCATAGGGGTGGATTTGCGCAATGCTCCAATCGGGTTGTATGGCCAGTATGGTGATGTTGAGAGCAGTAGATGAATCGTTGCAGATACGGAGAAATATCCACTCACCCACATTGAGGGTTGGTGTATAGCCAGGGTCACTAATTGGCTCGGGTGATGGTACTTCTACGGGGTCATAATCTGTTTGTTTTCCTACCAACTCCACTGTCAAAGCTAACTTATCTCCTGGTATGTTGGATTTATGGTAGTAATTATCCAGCTGTTGGACTGCACGATATTTGGTTAAGTGAACTAAGCGCATCACTACCCTCACAGCAGCATCGGTATCACTAAACTTGAGTGCTGGTCGCAAATTCTTAATCGGTGTGCTACTAGGATCACAAATTTCGTACTCACCCTTGCTATTTAAACTAACTTGGTAATTAGCGGTATCCTCGTCAGAGGCTAATTCTAGCCAACCTTGAGCAGTTGCTATGGCTTCTTCAAGAGTTTTTAATGCTTGAGGCTGAATTTGATAGACTTGTGGAGGTAATTCCTTTTCTGCTTTGGGAAATAGGCGTATTTTCTGAACTAATTTAACAGAACGAGGATTAATTAGTAGTGCCTGAGAACCTTGTTCAATCGGTTCTTGACGAAAAACTGTTGTTAGTTCAGACCAAGATAGGGTGGCTCCGAGTTCTGTGATTTCAGCTACAGCCAATCTTTGTTCGACTGAGGTGAAATCTATTGTACCATAGGGGTAAATTGCGAACTGTGCGCCTTGGCGAAGACCTTGGGCTTGACCTGCATTAAGTAAGAGCCGTTGGTTGGCTTCTACTTGCATAACATTAACAGCATACTGGAGTGAGACGCGATCGCTTCCCAAGACCAGACGATCTCCTTCTCCTTGTAGTTGAGGAGTTTGCCTTTCAAACTGACTATTGATTTTAGCCAGAATACGGTCTTGCAGAACTTTGTAGGTTAGTCCCGGTTCCAGGGAGTAGAGGGAGTCTATTGACATACTCCCCGGCGTGAACGCACGGGGATTCTTTACGCTTCATTGACTGATGCTACCGAGGTAGTCTTACTCTGTCTCGACGCACATTTAGAGTCGTGGCAATGCCCTATCCCGACTTTTTC
>JAAHGR010001115.1 GCA_010672425.1 Symploca sp. SIO2E6 | reverse complement strand
GAGTCAACCGCACTAAATACATCCACAACAGTAATTTTTCCGGAATACTCACCCGCGTATTCCTACCATTTATTCGGGAAGATGAAAAGCGGGGTATTTACCGGATGGCGCGGGAGTTAAAGCTTTATGTTGAGAGTTTTTAAGGGAATGGGGAATGGGGAATTGGGAATGGGGAATTGGGGATTGGGAATTGGGAATTGGGGATTGGGAATTGGGAACAGGGAACAGGGAATTATGATACATAGTGCAATATTTGAGAACACCTAACACCTATTTATGGTCACCCCCTTGAATAAGCTTGTCAAAGGAGCTGGGTTCTCCTTTATTGGTCAAGTCATCAGCACTGGTTTGAAATACTCAACTCAAGTAATTCTGGCTTGGCTCCTTGGTGCAGAAGCCTTTGGGATTTATGTCTTGGGAATGGTGATTTACCAACTAGGAGAACTATTTTCTCGCATGGGACTCGAAGCTGGAGTTGTGCGCTATGTCTCAATCCACTATAGTACAGAGGACAATACAGAGGACAAAAACCGACTCAAAGGCATTTTATGGCAAGGGATTGTGCTGCCTTTCCTCAGTGGCATAGTTTTTGGCCTAGCTCTGTTCTTTGCTTCTGATTTTATTGCCCAAGGGATTTTTGGTCAACCAGACCTTGCTCCTGTACTACAGATATTTGCGATCGCTCTCCCTTTTGGGGCTAGTGTTATAGTCGGGGCATTTGCGACTACGGGATTTCAGGTGGCACAATATAAGGTTTATGTGTGGGAACTACTGCTACCAGGGGTTAACTTATTAATAGCGGCCATACTCTGTACCATCGGTTGGGGACTTAGGGGTGCAACTCTAGCTTGGCTCGTCTCCCTAATTGTATCTTTAGCTGCCACCGTCTACTTCATCCGAGGTCTTTTTCCTGAGCTATTCAGTAGTCAGATTAAACCTATTTTCAAGACCAAGCAATTACTTGCTTTTTCGCTCCCTTTATGCTTCGGCAGTTTTTTATGGCTAGTCATGCTCTGGACAGATGCCCTCATGCTAGGATATTTCCGCACAGCAACAGAAGTGGGAATTTATCGAGCCGTTTCCCAAACAGCACTGTTGATGACTCTGTGTACTCGCTCCTTGGTGACCATCTTTACACCGATGATTGCCAATCTTTACCATAACCAAGATTTTGAACAACTAAGCAAACTCTTTAGCACCGCTTCCCGCTGGAGCTTTTCCTTAACTTTACCCCTGTTTTTAATTGTAGGAGTAACTGGCCAAGATCTCCTCAGGGTCTTCGGTCCAGAATTTGCCATGGGATGGTTGCCCCTAGTAATTTTAGCAGCAGGACAACTAGCTAGAGCCAGTCCGGGAGGATTTGCCATGCATATGTTGGCGATGTCAGGACATCAGTATCTCAAACTCTATGGCGATTTTATCCTAGCGATCGCTAACATTGGCTTAAATCTATTAATGATCCCAAGATGGGGCATGTTAGGAGCAGCAGTAGCAACAGGGATCAGCATTTTAGGAGTAAATCTGTTGCGAATTTTACAAGTCTATTTAGTTTTACAAGTTCAGGGATTTAACTGGAGTTACTTAAAAACCATAGTAGCAGGGACTCTCACTATTTTACTCGGTTTCTTCCTACACTCTTGGCTGGCATTTATGCCTTATTTTCTGGCATTACTGCTCACTGCCGGGGTAATGTTGGTCGTTTATGGAGCATTGTTATGGACAATCGGTTTGGAAGAAGCCGATTTGGTTATATTGAAGGAGGCAGGAGGCAGGAGGCAGAAGGCAGGAGGTGGGGAAAGAGGAAGGAGGTAGAAGGTTCTTAGGGAAGCTGACTTGTCATCTTCTTTTTGGACTTCAGTCCAAAAAGAAGATGACAAGTCA
>JAAHGR010001114.1 GCA_010672425.1 Symploca sp. SIO2E6 | reverse complement strand
TTGACCTACTAGTTTTTACACCCCAGTTTTGGATCTTAATTATTGAAACCAAAGGAGCAAAATATTCTTTAGAAGAGGGTATCCCTCAAGCCTTGGCTTATATGTTAAGCAATCCCCATGCCGAAAAACCGACTTTGGGATTTGTGACTAATGGACTTGATTTTGTCTTTTTGAAACTGATGCCAGATGCAACCCTCAAATATGCCGAATCGGAGCGATTCTCACTTTATAGCCAAAATGGTTTATATACAGTATTGAGGATCTTAAAGCGCATGGCTCAATTAGTTAGCCAATCGTCATAGCCAAGATATTTTCCCCTTCTGAAGTTACCAATTCCCAATTCCCAATTCCCAATTCCCTAATACCAGTATCAACTATCTACAAACGGCAGTAACTCGAGCGTGTAAGAGGCATCGGTAACTAGTATTGAGTTGAGGAATCTAGGGTAAGGTCATCCAAGGCAAAGTATGCTGGGGTATTCATACCGAATGATCCGACATCTGATGAGGTCAGCGCGAAAGACAGTCTTGTGGCATCTGTTAAACTTGACAGATCGAGGAGTTCCCAGGTATCGAGAATGTAGTCTTGTGAATTGTCTGCGAAGCGATAATCCGCCAGATAGAAATCTACAGTGCCAACTACCGCGTTTGAGTCATCAAGACCAGTAATGGTCAATAGGAAAAAGTCGGGATCGTTACCGCTAGGTCCACCAAACTTCTTCGCGAATTGATCCCCGTTGAGCATTGATAGGGCAGCGTAAGTTGTATTGGTAATCCGTGCCGAATTGACACTAAAACCTGTAGGCACATCTATGTAAGCATCGCCAGGAGAGAAGGTAAAGGCAATGCCGTAGTTGCTCGAACCGTTGAAACCACTTCCAGTGAAGGCACTGTACTGATTGGTGAATCCTGGGGT
This sequence comes from Symploca sp. SIO2E6, assembly GCA_010672425.1. GTDB lineage: Bacteria > Cyanobacteriota > Cyanobacteriia > Cyanobacteriales > Coleofasciculaceae > Caldora. The sequence goes on along the minus strand of JAAHGR010001114.1, from coordinate 968 downwards.
CGTTGTATCGGTAGTGTTGGAATAAGACCAGCCAGACCAACTGTCAAATGTTGGGTTGTAGCTGTTGTTGAAGAAGACACCTTTACTAGTGAAACCACCAGCGCCATCAGAACCGTTGTAAAAAGATTCCGGCGAGAGGGTTAAATCCTCAAAGTCAACAACCTCTTGAGCTAGTGCTGGTCGCCAAAATACAGTAAAGTCAATAACCTCTTGGGCTAATGCTGGTTGCCAAGATAGGGTTAGCAAACCAACTACTAGTAAACAAAACAGCCACTTGATTCTCATCATGTTTAATCTGTAAAAAACTCAGCAGGAATATTTACTTTATGAATTTCGGGTTTCCCTTGATGATTCTGAAAAAAGAAGTAGGGGCAGCAAAGTTCAAACCCCGTAGTCGTATCTTAATCTAAGAGATTGAACAAGTTAGGCTATTGATCAGTCTAATTTTTCAAGGTATTCATTTTGCCCACCCTACAAAATCTGTGATCAGCATAACAGGAGTAGTGAAGCTAGCTATATATTGCTGCTAACACCCTTAGTCAGTTTCCCCTTATGTTTCAGTACTGAACCAGCACTTACAGCTCCAAATGCTAGTAACCCTAGTATGGAAGAAGAATCAGGAACTGGGACTTTGGGCTCTAGGGTAAGGTCATCCAGTGCAAAGTACGCTGGGGTATTCAGACCGAATGGTCCGATATCTGATGAAGTCACAGCGAAAGACAGCCTTGTTGCACCTGTTAAGCTAGATAGATCAAGGAGTTCCCAGGTATCGAGAATGTAGTCTTGTGAATTGTCTGCGAAGCGATAATCCGCTAGATAGAAATCGACAGTGCTGACCACTGCGTTTGAGTCATCAAGACCAGTAATGGTCAATAGGAAAAAGTCGGGATCGTTACCGCTAGGTCCACCAAACTTCTTCGCGAATTGATCCCCGTTGAGCATTGATAGGGCAGCGTAAGTTGTATTGG
>JAAHGR010001113.1 GCA_010672425.1 Symploca sp. SIO2E6 | reverse complement strand
CCACCCGATGCAAAAAGGCCATTAAGACTAAATGGGGTGCAATTTCATGGTAGGGAGCACTTTTGAGTAATGGTTCTCCATGCTGTCGCCAAAAGCTCAAAAATGCTTCTAATAGTTGTTCTGGATCGAGTTTCCCTTCAGGAGTTAACCAACTGGGAGCAATTTGCGGTAAGGAAGCTTGTGGCGTCTGGCTTAACACACGGGGTAATACCTCTTGATAGATCGGATTAGCGATGACTAATCCCCCCTGGGGACTCATGCGGCACAAACCCAAATCAATCAAAAATTGCAGATCATCGTTGGGGATATTCCCTAGATCCTGTCCAGCTAGTATCGGTTCAATAATAGCTTGTACCTGTTCTTGCTGCAGTAGGCTGGTCAAACTATCTAGATGAGTATCCTGTCGCTGAATCAGGATTTCTTTAGCTATTTCAATATGCTCTAATGTAATGGGTTGAGTAGAGTCCCTCACCAACTCTTCGACAATTTCTTTGGCTAAGGCATTCACTAACCAGGGTTGACCCTGAGTTAATGCAAAAGCTCGCTCCACGGCATCAGTCGCAAAAACCTGACCGGTTGCAGCAGTATGCTGCTCGTATAATTGCGTTACTTCTGTTAAGGTGAAGTTCCTCAAAGTCAAGGACTTGATCTTGATATTGAAAGGACTAGAGGTGTTGAGACGCTCACTGCCCCCAGATGCTACCTTATAATCCCGCACATCCCTTACCCCAATTAAGGCCAAAGCCTGGGGAAATTTTTGTGGACGATTGGGATAACCTGAGCGCAATTGACGGAGTACAGAAATTAGGGTTTCGTCCCGTAAGGAATCAATTTCATCAATAAAGACTACTAAAGGACGGGGGGAAGCTTTTGCCCAAGCCCTCAAAGCTGCTTTGAGGCGCACTCCTGTATCAGCATTAGGCCACTCAGGTGGATGGAGCTCCTCCGGTAAATAATCCTCAGCACTATCCCGCCAACTTCCGAGCATCGCTTTTTCTGCTGTCCCTGGATCATGGGGAAAAGCAGCTCCCACTTCTGCTGATACCATCACAGCTGTATATTTTCCACTGGCAGTAAGCTGTTGAGCCAGAGCCAGCATGGCGGTGGTTTTGCCTGTTTGCCGGGGGGCATGGATCACAAAGTAGCCCCGTTGCTCAATCAGCTGAGTTAATTCAGGTAGCCGCACTAAGGGCGAGAGTATATAGTGAATGTCCCCTTGACAAGGGCCAGCAGTATTAAACCATTTGGGCATAACCAGACAGTAGGTAAGCGCACTTCCCTATTTTAGGGCTTGCTGAAGAAATAATATTAAGTTCGGTTGATCACTTACACTTTGGTGACAATGTTATATCCCACCCTGTAGAGACGTTGCATGCAACGTCTCAGAGCAAGTTTCGCGGTTTTATCAAAACGGGGGTGGTTAACCCGGATTTGGTATGATTATCCTTTCCTTGATATAATCCAACACAGTATCAAATGCGAGCAAGATGTTTGGGCTACGCGATCGCTTCGGCTTGTAAGTTGGGAGAAGCAATCTTATTGAATTCTTTAATCTAAAATCTCTCTGGTCAATCATCCACTACACCCATTTCACCTCACCCTCGAATCACGACTACAGGGTGATTGTTCGGTGTCATTGCCAATTCCGTAGTAGTGCGCTCTGCAATCGGCGGCAATCCCTGACGGTGGTCAAAAATCACCAACCATCCCCGAGCCACCCCCAATCCAGCTAGGTAGCCTCCCAACTGTTCTAGTCCAGTTTTCAGCGGGTCGGGACGTCCCTCACGCCAGACTTTTAACTCCATGGCTAAGGTAACATCCCCGTAGCGCAGACACAGATCCATGCGATCGCTACCAATAGCATATTCCCGCTCCAATGTGCCACCC
>JAAHGR010001112.1 GCA_010672425.1 Symploca sp. SIO2E6 | reverse complement strand
TCCCCGTATCTTGATATTTAGCTGTAAAGTTTCATTACTGAGTCGGTTGAGCAAGAAGGCAAATTGGCGGGGTGATTCTAAAGAGAGGTTTCTAAATTCAACTGCTGTTCTGAGTACATCTTGCCGTGGATTAGTGCCAAATAATTGTTCCTGGAAGATATCACTCATCAGAGGTCTCACCTCTTCTAAAACATTCACCGTAGGGTAAAATTGTCTTCCCACTCCCTCTAAATTGGCTAAGGATTTGGCAAATAAACCAATATTACCAGGCCAACGCAAGTTATTTCGACGAGCTGCCTGTAGCACTTCATACAATGCTTCACTGGTATTCAGTTGTGAGAGACTCAAATTAGAATAGCGTCGCAGTAGTTGTCTATAGTCAGCTTCTAAGTTAGCTAAATCCACAGGCTGAGTTGGTTCTGCTAACTGTAATGTTAACTGGGTGCATCGTTGGGCATCTACACTAACAATTGCTAGTAGCAACTCCGTCAAGGCTGAGCGTGTACGTGGGTCTAAAAAACCCATCATGCCACAGTCAAGAAGGGCAACACGACCATCCCGGAGATAAAATAAATTACCAGGATGGGGGTCAGCGTGGAAAAGACCGTCACTGAGGTACTGCTGAAAGAAAGCTCGAAAGACTAGAGTAGTAATCGCTTGGCGCTCAGCATTAGCACTGCCGTTATACTCCCTACCTTGGATACTGGCTGATAGTAAAGGTAAACCTTCAAGCCATTCTAGGGCTAGTAACTTTTTGGTTGTTAAATTATGCTCAATCTTGGGTATGACTAAGCGCTTGGGGTCAAACCACCGGCTTTTACCTAAATTATCCCTGAATTGCTCGGTATAACCAGCTTCTTGAGTGAAATCTAGCTCAGCATACAAAGCGCTACTAAATTCCTCTGCTAAACCAAGAACATCGTAGGATTTGCCAACGTCAGTGCCAGCTACTAGCTTAGCGACATTTTTAATGAGAGCAACATCTCGATCAACGAGGACTTCGATTCCAGGACGTTGGACTTTGAGGGCTATTTCACGACCATCTGCTAAAGTGGCTTTATGGACTTGAGCCATAGAACCAGCTGCCACTGGTTCAGGAGTGATGTAAGTAAAAATTTCTTCTAGAGGGCATTTTAACTCCTGGCGGATCACAACTTCTACCTCAGACCAACGAACAGGAGGTACATTGGTTTGTAGTACACTCAGAGCTTCGATGTAGGGAGGTGGCAGGATATCTGGACGGGTACTCAATAGTTGCCCTAGCTTAACGTAAACTGGTCCTAAGTCAATGAGGACATTACGCAGAACCGCCGGAGGTGGCAACTCTGGTTCATCGGTTTTACTACCGCTGAGTAAGCGGCGCATGTAATCCCAGCCATGACTGAGGACTATTTCAATAATTTGTGCTTCACGGGAGCCAATCGGTGCTTTAATCAGTCCTTTGGGGAAGCCAGATTTTCCTGAGTCCAGCACAATGCCTCCTGAATCAATCTTAATTTTTAATCGTATCACTGGAGACCTTTGATTTTACCGAAAAAATCGGTTTCAAGCCCCGTCCTTCGATGAATCCAGAGATTACCTCAACTTCCAGGGTTTAAGAACCCCGACTTCTTCAAGAAGTCGGGGTTCTGGGCAGTTGATAATCTGTTTAGTATAAAATTGCGCTTAGCTATTCCATTTTCCCCTAACTTACTGCAAAATCAGTATATTGACGTATCGCCGGTTCTTGGAATGCTAGTACGATATCGGTTTTTGCTACTCCCAATTTGACAAGTTCATTAACAAAACCAATTTCAGTTCCATCATGATGTATCCAAATTTTCCTATTCTTGATACTCAAATGTAGAACACAACCATACATTGGTTGGCGATTCTTCCAACCGGTATAGACAA
>JAAHGR010001111.1 GCA_010672425.1 Symploca sp. SIO2E6 | reverse complement strand
CCGTCAAGGCTTCGAAGCCATCCACAGGATGTTCAAACACACGCAGCGCAACTCCAGGGATGTCGACAAGGTTTATGATGCGATTTTTGAGCCAGATAAGTTAGAAATTTTTGTCGGGTAGTGTGAATCAGGCTTATGTCGTGCACCTTGGGTCAGAAGTCCGTGACGGTATGAAGTCATTCGCAACTGGTGCTGGGCAAGCATGACCGCGTGTCGTAGCGTCCCTAGTGGAACCCGCGAGTGCTTGCAACACGTGCGGGTGGCGCGAGGGCCAACACGATCCGAACGATTCACTGAGGTAACTCCTACCGTCCGTGACTGGATCGTATGAGGAAGGCACCGACGTGGGGTCACCCCCCGAATGCCTGAATGCAATCTTCCGCCCGTTACGACCCGCTGCACGCGCTGCCAGCACCAGTTGTTTCCATCTACTAAAAGGAACCAAAGGAGAAAAACCAATGACAAAGACAAAAAAACAAGATAAGAAAAATCCCCCACCCAAAAATCCTGACGAAGTGCGCCGGGAGGCAAGCCCGGAAACCTATCCGGCTCCCCCCGCGCCTTCGAAAGGAAAGGTGATAGGCATAGACTGCCACCCTGACACGTTCACCGTAGCGGTGTTCAAAGGCACTTGCCTCCAAGACGCCGAGCAGCTGGAAGTGAAACTCGATATTAGCCTCAAAAAACTACTCGAATGGATCGGGCAAGCAGGCTTCGATAAACGCGATCTCTTCCTCATGGAGGCCGGAGCTAACAGCTTTGAGCTGTGCCGCCGCCTCAATGCGATGGGGATGCGCGCCGTCGTTCTGGAAAGTGCCCATGTGGGAAAAATGGCCAAGCAGTATGCGGATAATGACCGTCTGGCGGCGATCCGTATTGCCAAGGTATTTTTGATCGGAGAGGCTCCCTGCGTCTGGATTCCGGATGAGAAAACAATGGAACGCCGCCAACTTCTCCACGCCTACCAGCGAGCAGTGGATGCCAACACCCGTGCCACCAATGCCCTCAAAGGCTACCTCAACCAGTTTACAGTGCGTCTGGGAAAGCGTTCAGCTCAAATGCCTAAAACGCATGACTGGGTGCTCAAACAGAGGGACTGGAGTCGCCTTGAGAAGGGAATTCTCAAAGGACACTTTGAGGAAATACTCTTCACGGCTAAACAGCGCAAAAGCTACTACCGCGAAATCACCCGGGAAATGAGTCAGGAAACAGAAATGCTCAAACTCCTCGGACTATTCGGAATAGGCATCATCAACGCCTTTGCGCTGCTGGCAGTAATCGGAGACATCAACCGCTTTGAAACCCCTAAACGCCTGGTTGCCTATTTCGGTCTGAATCCTGGTCGCAGGGAAAGTGGTAATGGCAAACTCATCAAAATCGGAGTTGGTCTCCGAGGACGCCGCGACATGCGTAACCTTCTGATCCAAGCAGCGCAAACTGTCATGCGTTGGGGACGAGCCACCGAAATCGGGAAGTGGGGTTGGAAACTCTTTGCACGCAAGGGCTACCGTAACGTCGCCGTAGCAGCAGTAGCCCGCAAGCTTGCTACCCAAGTCTGGCACCTGCTCAAAGGAAACAAACCCGAGCTGCTGGAATCCAGCAAAAAACGCGAGGTGAAACTCGGCAAGCTTCTCACCACCTTAGGCAAATCCTTAAGAGTAGAACTCGGCCTGCCAGAAAAAACGGCAGAAGGAATCAAGCACCTAGACCAATTCATCACAATAACTCTCTCCCAAATGAAAAAAACATGAGAAAAAACTTGAATGACTACATGCCTGGATCTTGTTTTTGACATTCGGATAAACCTTTGTCGCGATGACGTAGTTCAGGTCTTTTTCTTCAAGGGTATTGAGCAGGCTCTCCGTGTAAAAGCCGCTGTCCGCTCTGACTAGTCCCACCTTTT
>JAAHGR010001110.1 GCA_010672425.1 Symploca sp. SIO2E6 | reverse complement strand
TTGTATTGAATAATGGAGTAGGTGTGCGCCTATAGCTAGAGTTTGTGTAGGGTATACAGGGCAAAACAAACCAAAAATAAGCTCAATTCCCAATTCCCAATTCCCAATTCCCAATTCCCAATTCCCAATTCCCAATTCCCAATTCCCAATTCCCAATTCCCAATTCCCAATTCCCAATTCCCAATTCCCATGACCATCCTCATTGTAGCGACAAGTAATCCTGGTAAATTACAGGAGATGCAAACTTATCTGAAAGACTCAAACTGGGAGTTGCAGTTAAAGCCATCGGAACTAGAAATAGAAGAAACCGGGGATACATTTACTGCCAATGCTTGCCTAAAAGCATCAGAAGTAGCCAAAGCCACTGGAGAGTGGGCAATTGCCGATGACTCTGGCTTACAAGTTGATGCTCTCCAAGGAGCCCCAGGCATTTATTCCGCACGCTACGGGAAAACGGACAAGGATCGGATTGAAAGGTTATTGAGAGAACTTGGTAATGGATCAAATCGAGAGGGACAATTTGTGTGTGTGATTGCCATGGCACGTCCCAATGGAGAGATTGCACTTCAGGCAGAAGGTATCTGTCGAGGTACAATTGAGCACACCCCCCGTGGTACGAGTGGTTTTGGCTACGATCCTATCTTTTATCTGCCAGAGCAACAGTTAACTTTTGCTGAAATGACGCCAGAAATGAAGCAGCGCTACAGTCATCGTGGTAAAGCCTTCGCCTCACTATTACCGCAGTTAAGTAAGTTAACCTAAGTTCAAAATTCAAAGTTCAAACCTAAGTTCAAAGTTCAAAATTCAAACCTAAGTTCAAAGTTCCCAATTTGACCTTTGACCTTCCCCATGTCCAAGGCTTGCAGGCTTAGCCATCGCTTCCGCTCCCCAAGATCCCCGACTTCTTTGATGGAACCTGTAATTAGCAAGGACAAACCAACATAAGAAGTCGGGGATCTAAAACTTGCGGTTGGTGTCGTAAGCGATCGCCTGAGAATATATTATCGGTTGTAATTTTTGCTATTTTTAGCTATGATTTGAACAATGGAATAGATGTGCGCCTGTAATGTCTGAATTAAACATTCTCTCTGAATCAAGCAGTATTATGTAGGGCTTGCTGAATAAGTGTGTAAGCCATGCCATACAACTGCTTCAGGCTTTTTAAAGTTAAATATGTGCAAGGTTTTTGCAACTCTAGGATCATTTTCCTTGCACTTTCACCAGGAAAATTCCTAAAACCTAAAACCATTTAACCTCACCTAACACCTAATATCAATTCCGGTTGTATCGGAATGATTAATAATTTGGCTTTTTGCTTAGAAAACATAGACGCTGGCGGGCGCAAGCATTGCGCCCCTACGTCATGAATATTATACCAATATAGCCGGAATTGATATAACACCTAACACCTAACACCTATCTTAACCGAGAATTACGACAAATTGCAGCAAACCCTATGTAGGGGCGGGTTTAGGGACAATTAACACTATCTGACCTGAATATTGGAATCAAAACCCGCCCTGCCGATATCCTCCCGGTTAACGCAACTAATCCCTAACAATAAGCAGGTTAGCGATCCGCAAAATTTTTTCCTAATAATGGTGTGTGAGATTTGGCTGGGTTGGTATCGGTTACCTGCGTGGTATTTAAATCTGGGTTGGTATCGGTTACCTGCGTGGTATTTAAATCTGGGTTGGTATCGTTTACCCGCCTGGGATTCAAATCCCAGGCTAATAGCTGAAGTCGGTTAAAACCGACTGTAAATTTTAACTCATCCCACGACTAAAGTACGTGGGATTTCGCGTTATTTGTTGTTAGTTGTTAGTTGTTTGTCAAAAAACAAAAAACAAAAAACAAACAACAAAGCGGCGGGCGGCTATCCCTCCCATCCCTGAAGGAATGGGC
>JAAHGR010000111.1 GCA_010672425.1 Symploca sp. SIO2E6 | reverse complement strand
GAGAATGTGATAGCGATCACATGAAGAAAACGTAATTACTAGTTCCATAGATAGCAATTCTCTTTCTGCTATGAGCTACATCCAACGTTCGCCCAGCCCATTACTCATCCCCATTACTCATCCCCATTACTCATTCCCAATTCCCAATTCCCAATTCCCAATTCCCAATTCCCAATTCCCAATTCCCGATTCCCAATTCCCAATTCCCAATTCCCAATTCCCAATTCCCAATTCCCAATTCCCAATTCTCAAGAGTATTTTTTGTACAATAACTCAAATTTACTTCTTTCCAAATAAATACCAGCTGTCCGATCATCAGGATAGCGATCGCAACATTCTTGAAATAAACCGGCTGCTTCTTGAAAGGAACGACCATAATATGACATAACTGCCCTTTCAAACTTGGATTTAGTGGTAATTTTCGCTGATCGCAATGCTGGCGGATCGGCAGTAAATACTTCAAATAAACCAACTGCTTTGGCTTTCCCTTTCGCTTTCACTTGTTCGATAAATCGTAAGTCGTATTCTAAGGGATTATTTAAACGTGCCAAGGTTTTATGGGTGATTAACAAGGAAACGCCATAGGTTTTGGTTAATCCTTCCACTCGTGAGGAGAGGTTTACCGAATCCCCGATTGCTGTCCCATCCATGCGTCCAAATCCGCCAACGGTTCCTAACATCAACAATCCTGTATGCAAACCAATACCGATACGCAGAGGCTGAAGGTTCCTGGTTTGTCGATAGGAATTGTATTTTTTCAACTCCTCCAGCATAGCAAGAGAGCCTTGAACCGCATCATCGGCAGAATTGGGAAACAGTGCCATAATCGCATCGCCAATATATTTATCGATAAACCCGCCATATTTTTGAATTTGCGGTTCCATATAACTGAGATACTCATTAATAAAAGCAAAGTTTTCCCCTGGGGTCATCTGTTCTGAGATGGTAGTAAAATCCCGGATATCGGAGAATAAAACTGTCATTTCCTGTTCTACTTGATCCCCTAATTCCACATCCACAATGCTCTGCTTCTCTAGAAAGCTGAGAAATTGGTTGGGCACGAAACGCTCGTAAGCGGCGTTTAAAGTGGTAATATTGTTATATAGTTGGGCATTTTCCAAAGAGATAGCGGCTTGGGTGGCAAGAGCTCGCAACAATGTCAAGCGCTCTTGGGTAAAGGCTCCCGTAGTCAGGTTATTTTCGAGATAGATAATGCCTTGGAATTTACCTTGATTGATTAAAGGAGTACAAGCGATCGATTGACAGTGATACTGTTGAATGTAGGCATCGTCGGTAAATTTGCCTTCACGAGTAGCATCATTCAACACCACGGTTTCACGAGTGCGGGCAACATAATGCACAATTTTTGAAGACAGCCTTTCACACTCATCAAGAGGAAGGGATTGCAAGACAGAAACCTCCTCTGATTCGGCTTCCTTCGTGGCTTCAACCAATAAACCATCACCGCTGGTTAAAATCAATATTCCTCGTTGCGCTCCCGCATTTTCAACGAGAATATTCATTAAGGCAGCCAGTAATTTATCCAAAACAATCTCACTCGAAATGGCATTAGTAGATTTGATTACTGTCACCAAATCTAAAGCGGCACTATCAGTAGACTCATTAGTTGTGTGAGTATTGAATCTTGTCGAATCAGCACTTTTGATTGTTGAAGATTGACACAATTGAGGATAGTTGTCTTCCAGGTGCTTAACTTTTGCCGTTGCTCCCCAGCGAGTATAGCAGTAATGAGCATCCATCAGGTAAACGCGGGCAAGTTTTTCCTGACCCCAGTGGAGATAAAATTTGGCTGCCAGCTCATTGGCGAGGGCTTCTTCTTGGATATATTCGTTTTCTTGGGCTTTAGCGATCGCTAAGCTGTAAAATTCGATTGCTTTGGCTTTTTCCCCCAGCACTCGATGGTATTCGGCTTCCACGAGATAGAACTTATGTAAATAATTCATCGGTGCAGATTCTGCCCAACGTTCCATTTTCTCTTGATTGGCTCGCACTTGATTAAGACTGTGAGCTACAGACAAATTTTCCTGTTCCTCTCTACTGTCCTCTACTAAAGCTAACCGCACCAAAGAATTATAAAAATACCAGACAGGAATCAGAACATGGCTCGTTGCAGCAGTTAAATATTCTTGGGCTGAAGTACTAGCAATGAGGGCTTGTTCAAATTCTGCAAACAAGTAACACAGCGTTGCTTTAGCAATATAAACAAGCCATAATCCAGTGCGATTTTTGCTGTTCTGATAATAGGAAAGTAACGATTTTTCATCCATTACTTTCCCTACTAACTGATGGGGTTGGTCTGATTCTCCCTGTAAATTTAAAACCGCTTGCCGGAAGGGTTGGTTATAGCTCAGTGCAGTTTGTTGACCGATCGCCTCTAGCATTTGATTATAAGGCTCGATTTTTCCCTCGATCTCGGTAAGCTCCTTGCCTGTAAGATAAAGGCGAAAGTAATAACTGTTATTAACATACCCAGCATAGGCAAAATCCCCCTGTTCCAAACCGGCAAAAAAAGCCTGCTGTAATGGTTTGATTGCCTCTCTCAGGTGAATTCTCCAATGATTTATAAAGCTATAAACCATCATAAAAATACCTGCTTGAAACTGTCTGCCGTTAAACTGCTCAAATACCTTTAAAGCTAATTGACCATATTCGTAACCCAGAGCCAATTCCCCCATAACACCGCAGAGAATGGTCCCATAAGTTGCATAGCTAAAAGCAGAAGCTGGGGCGTTGCCATAGGTAATCGAGAGCTCGACTTGTTTGAAGATGACGAGGGGAAATAAAGCCGGAACAGCCAAATAGGTTACTGGGCTAATCTTGACTAAAAGTGCTAAAGCCTCCCGGATGAGAGAATCTTCCATTTGAGGCAAGTTAGCAAGCTCAGCAGGCTGGCGATGGGACAGAAGGACTTGAATATTAGCAAAAGCGGGAGCAAAATCTGCCCGAGAGGCTGCTTGAGGAAATTCAATGCCTAAGGAGGCAAGACTCTCCAAGCCAGTGGCTAAGGCTTCGTCAAGTCGTCCTTGATTGGTATAAGCATCGAGTTTGATTTTCCCCAACTCCAGAAGATCGAGGGGAGTTTGAGCTTCCCTGGCCATCGTAGCTGCCAATTGTTCCATCCGTTCGATCTCGGCGTTGAGGTAAGCGGCTTTGGCGGCTTCTTGATAAAGACTCAGAGTTAATTGGTATTGATTCTGCCAACTTTGGGCATCCAGTAGGGATATTCCTAAGTTAAGGTAGGTAATGGCGGCGGCATAAGCAGTGGCATTAATGGCTTTGCATCCAGCCTTCAAGTTTAAGCTAGCTAATTTTTCTCGCTCGTCAGCATCCTCAACAAGCTCAATGCCTCGATTGAGTTGATCGACAAGATCGAAGAGCTGATCTTCTCGTTCGGCTGCGGGAATCTGCTTCAGCAGAATGCGTCCAATTTGGAGGTGCTTGCTGGCTCTTTGGTCTTCGGGAATCAGACTGTAGGCAGCTTGTTGAATGCGATCGTGACCGAACTTATAGGATTGAATGAGCAGGTTTTCATCTAATTCCGATAGGGGCAAAATCAAGCCGCCCTCTAGGGCAATTTTTAACAATTGAAAGATTTCTTCAGGGGATTTTTGCTCCACACAGGTCAGAAGTTTTAAGTCAAATTCTGCCCCCCAACAAGCAGCCAGGGATAAAATATCTTGGCTGGATGGGGGTAATTTTTGGAGCTTCCCCACCATCAATTCTACCACATTATCGGTAAACTCCGTGGCTTGAATTACTGCTATATCCCATTGCCAACGTCTGGATTGACCATGAAATTGTAGCAATTTTTCGTTATACAATGCTTGTAAAAATTCGTTAACAAAAAAAGGATTACCTCCAGTTTTTTGCCAAACTAACTGGGCTAAGTCTTGAACGGTTTGAGGGGTATGCTTTAGGGTCTCGCTGATTAAGCAAGTAATGTTGTCGAGGGGTAAAGGGTTTAAAGTAATTTGGGCGATCGCTTGGTCGTTTTGCTGGAGTTTTTCGAGGGTAATTGCTAAAGGATGACCAAAGGCAACTTCATTATCCCGATAGGCTCCCAACAGCAAAAGGTATTTGGTTTGTCCTTCAACCAACATCCGTTCCACCAGTTTCAAAGTTGCCAAATCTGCCCATTGCAAATCATCAAGGAAGAGGGTTAAAGGATGCTCACAGTCGCAGAAAGCACGGATAAAATTACCAAAAACAAGATTAAAACGATTTTCTGCTTCGTTGGCTCCTAATAAGGGAACGGGGGGTTGTTTGCCGATAATCAGTTCAACTTCGGGAATAACATCAATAATAACTTGTCCATTAGTTCCCAACGCCTGCAATAATTTTTCTCGCCAGACTTGTAATTGAGCCTCGGTTTCTCCCAATAATTGTCCCATCAATCCTCGAAAAGCTGCTACTATAGCTGAATAGGGAACATTGCGTTGAAATTGGTCGAATTTACCGGAAATAAAATAGCCCCGACGTGCAGTGATAGGTTTGTAAAGTTCTTGCACTAGGGATGATTTACCGATCCCGGAATAACCGGCAACCAACATTAGTTCGACCCCTTTATGTCCCCCTTGATTAAGCAGGGACTCAGGGGGGTCAGCAACCCTCTCAAACGCCGCCAGTAAGGTTGCGATTTCTCGTTCCCTGCCGTAAAGTTTTTGAGGAATTTGCAAACGAGGGGAAATATCTTGCTTACCTAAGAGAAAAGGAATAATCTTTCCCGTTGCTTCTAGTTGTCGGCGACAGTCTTCTAAATCTGCTTTCAATCCATAAGCACTTTGATAGCGATCTTCGGCATTTTTGGCCATCAACTTCGCCACAAGATCAACCAGGAGTCTGGGATGTGGAGTCTGGGGTGTAGGAGGATGTTGAGCAAGATGACAATGAACTAATTCCAAGGGATCGGAACTTTTAAAGGGCAATTTTCCCGTCAGCATTTCATAGAAGCTGACTCCCAAAGAATAAAAATCAGTGCGATAATCTAAACTGCGATTCATCCTCCCGGTTTGTTCGGGGGAAATATAAGCCAGTGTACCTTCTAAAATATGGGGATTTTTCAGGGTGGGATTTTCTCGACTCAGTTGAGTGGAGATACCAAAGTCAATAATTTTGACTTCTTGGGTTTCGGGATTAAAAACAATATTGTCAGGGTTCAGATCTTTGTGAATAATATTTTCTGCGTGAATTTGTCCTAAACTATCGGTAATCGCGATCGCGAGAAGGAGAAATTCTTCTAGGGAAACTTGTTGGTGCTGTTTCAGCCATTGTTTGAGAGAAATTCCCCCAAAGTCTTCCAGGACAATGGCATAGCTTCTTTGCCATTCTTCAAGGCTATAAGCCTTGATAATACCCGGGGATACTAATTGGTAAGTAAGGTGATATTCTTGTTTGTAGCGTCGAATTTGCTCCGAGGTGGGATAGTCTCGGTTGAGAAATTTGAGGATGACGGGTTGCCCATCAGCAACTCGTTGAGCGCGATACACTTGGGAGTTCGCGCCATCATGAATTTGCCTGAAATCCTCGTATCCGTCAAGAGCAACCATGAAATGTGGGATGGGGAGAGAACTAGCACTATTCTAATTAAGAATGAAGAATGAAGAATGAAGAATTATTCAATAAACCGTACATTTGTCGGAGATGTTAATGGGATATCTTAACCCATTAGACGATAACCATCATCCCATATCCCGCCCTAGCGATAACCTTGCCGATTACCGAAAATTTCCTTTTCTTAATTCTTAATTCTTAATTCTTTACAGAGATTGCGATCGCGCTTTTTTAATAGCTTTCACACTTATGCAGTAAACCCTACTCATTTTTGAATTTTGAATGCAAGAATTTTGAATTCTCCGTTAGGCGCTCATTCTAAATTCTAAATTCACCCATTCTAAATTCTTCTGCACTGAAGTTTCCAATCGTGAAACTGTTGGATTATCAAGCCAAGTGGCAGGATTTAGAGGCAAGTACCAATCCTTTTGCCATCATGACTATGGCTCATCTGACAACCATGAGTACCCAGGGAAAACCAAAAATGCGGCAGCAGGGAAAGTGGGATTTGGTGAGGAGACTATTGGAAAAAGGTTACCATCAAGAAGACATCAGAAAGCTTTTTCGGGTGGTCGATTGGATGATGACATTGCCATTCGAGTTACAGCAGAGTTTTGAAGAAAGGTTAAATCGTTATCAACAGGAGAGACAAATGCCTTTACTTAGTCATATGGAAGTCAGAGGAATGCAACGGGGAGCTGTGCAAACAGCTCACGAATGGTTACTCGAAGTTTTGACAACGCGATTTGAAGTGGTGCCTCCAGAAGTGATTGAAGCGATTAATCAGATAGAAGATGTCTCAATTTTGAAGCAGTTGTTGAGAGAAGCGATTGCGATTAGTTCTATGGCAGAGTTCCAACAGTTACTATCCCAAAGTCAGGCTGATGCCTAGTGCAAGAAGGCAGAAGTTCTTGAGCACCTCAAAAGAGACAAGGAGGACAAGGAGGACAAGGGGGATAAGAAAATTTTAGCTGCTCAGTTATTTCCGCCGCGCTGCACTAGGTAGTCTGTTGGATGCGAAATCCGCCTTGGATTTCGCATCCAAGGCTCAAGGAAATTATAGTTGTTTATCCTTTCCTTGATATAAACCACAGTTCAGAAATTACCGTATCAGCTAGGTTATATCAATTCCGGTTGCATCGGAATGATTAAAAATCTGGCTTTCTGGTTAGAAAACATAGATGCTGGAGGGCGCAAGCTTTGCGCCCCTACATTACGAATATTATCCCAATGTAGCCGGAATTGATATTACCGCTAGGGCGGGTTTTGTGCGAAAGTTATCGATAAATGCGATAAGGGTTACGCTAAACCCGCCCCTACAAATCTAACGTAACCAACCGCCAGGTTATATCAATTCCGGTTGCATCGGAATTGATATTAATCCCTTGATATAAGGAGTTTATGACTTCTTTTTAGGCAAGAAAAACTCTTGTACCTCCTGCCTCGGAGCCTTCTAAAGCTCATTACTCATTCAGCAAGCCCTAATTATTATTGTTGTTATTGTTATTGTTATTATTATTGCCAAAACCTTCAGAGAAACCCCGGAAGACATTAAAGATACCCAATAGGGAGTCGAGGGGGCTTAAGACCTGACCTACTGTATCGGTAAAAGCAGTTAGACCAGAACGATTGATCACAATAATATCATCCGGACGTAGGGGAGGATTCGTTTCCTCATTGACTCCTGATTCAAAATCTACTGATATTTTCCGCTTTTGCACCGTGCCATTGCGGTTGAGACGAATCAATTCCACTGAACCCCGGTTGGCACGAACCTCATCAAATCCCCCAGCTGCTAAAATGGCATCATTCAAGGGAGCATTAGGTCTAACTTCCACTACCCCAGGATTGTCTACTTCCCCCACCACATTCACCTGAATCACCTCCGGAGCAAAACTGGAATCGGCTAATTCTGTTAATTCATCAGCAAAAGGCTCTTGAGCCGTCGGCACTGTTACCAAGTCTCCCTCCTGCAAGAGGATATTTTGAGAGAAGTCACCTCCTTTCAACAATTGCCAAAGATCCACATTAATCACTTGCTGGGAGCCACTTTTAGTCAGCCGTTGCACCTGGATATTGCGCATATCTGCTAATTGGGTGACACCCCCAGCCGCCTGGAGTGCTTGAGCTACCCTTGGGGGGTCCCCAGGTCCGCCACCGGTAGCCACAGCATCGGTGGTTCCTGAAACAATATAAGGTCCTGGACGTTCTACTTCTCCAGTAACTGCAATTTTAACCGGTCTGGTTTCTTCTGGGGAAAAGTTAGCAGTGGCTAATAGGGTGTTTTCTACTGTATCCACCCTAACAGTAGTAGGAATAACAATTTCGTCTCCATCCCTCAAGCTAATATCTTGACTAAGATTACCGTTTTGGAACAAATCCCAGAGATTGACACTACAAGGCTTAGCATTACGACGCCGTATACGCACCTCACGCACATCCGCTGCACGGGTAATACCTCCTGCTAGGTTAATCGCCTCCGTTATCTGGGGAAAGTTGTTTTGATCAGTTAGAGGTATACTATAAGCACCAGGACGATTGATTTCCCCAGCTAAGGCAATCCTCATAGGACGTGGTATCAAAAGTTTCAAGGTCACCAGAGGTCGTTTAAGAATGTTACCGTACCGACGGGTAATTTCTGCATTAGCAGCTGGAATAGTCAATCCTTGAATAGGAATATTGCCAATTACCGGCAAGTTGACTGTACCATCCACCAGTATCTCAAAATCACCACTGTATTCCGGGACATCAAAGACATCCACCCGAATTTGATCCCCTCCTCCCAGGAGATAAGCTTCTTCCACAGGTGCTATATTAATACCAGTGGAGTTGACCGATGCACAAGCAGGCAATTGTTTCCGGGGTACCGGGTTAATCCCGGTGGCAGTATCAGGATCAGGAACTGGTAAGACTGACGGCGAGAAGGTATCAATCCGATTGGAAGATTCAGGTTGAGGAACTGATAAAGGTATCGGTGCTTCTGGGTTAACTTCAGTAGAAGGTGCAGGTATAAAAGTAGGAAGTTGTGCTCTTACTGGAGCGGGTATAATAGCAATAATACTTAGTAAAATTAAACTAGATAGGTGTTTCTGGGAACCACCTGGATTAACTATTCTATAATTATATTTTCTATGCATCGTTTTTTTTAACTCTCCCGAATCCCCTGCATTCTGGTTAATTCCTTGATGGAAAGCCCCTAAATCATCATACAAGCATTGAGATTAACCCTCAGGATAGTTTGAGGCGATCGCGAGATAGAATGGAGTTGATGTTGAATATTCCTATAATTCTTAAGAAACAAGGCAGAGGGCAGAAGGCAGAAGGCTCCAAGGAAAGAGGATTCCGCTATCGCTGCTACTAAACTACTTATTGCTTTACCATAATTACAGTGCGATCGCACTGTTAATCATTAGCTAACGGGGAATGTTAAGCATGTTACCTAGCGAAATATCATTGGGCGACCGTCTAAACTCCAGCCAACTCAAGTCATTTGCCATTAAGGGCTTGTTTGGTTTTAAAAATATCAAAATTCCTTTCGATAAAGAAGCTCTAATTCTTATAGCAGAAAATGGTGCTGGAAAAACCACTATTCTGAACACACTTTACTATGCAATTTCTTGTCAATTTCAAAAATTGAGTACCGTGGACTTTGATTCGGTAGTTCTCGAATTTGTATCAGGAGTTAGTGTTGAGATTAAAAGAAGCGATTTAATGTTATTTCACAATGACAGTCAATGGGAATATTTGGTTCCACAACAAATATATTTATCCGAGGTGGCACGAATAACGAATGCGGTTATTAAACGGCAATCCAGAAACAGATTAAAAGAAGAAATGGGGTCAAGTATCATAATTGATGAAAAAACAGATAAAAAAAGTCAAACTGATAAAATAACAAAAACCATTCAACAAAACTTAAATGAGTCAATCTTGTATTTTCCAACATATAGAAGAATTGAAGAAGAACTCAAAAATTTGGGATATGAAGAAGAGAGATTCGAGCGATTAAGTCTTGATGATGAAGAAGGCAAACTAATCCAGTTTGGTATGAATGATGTGAGGGATAAACTTAATGAAATTAAAACAGGCATTAAAAACTCAGCACTAAATCTTTTTTCAAAAGTGACAGGGGAGATTCTAACTCAGTTCATAGAAGGCATTGAAATTACCCAAAAAATGAGAGATAGCATTCAACCTGATACCTTAAACATCGTTTTGAGCCGTGTTGGAGATGACAATATATCACCATCAGATAGGAAAAAAATTGAACAGTTGGTTAGCACAGGAGAAATAAACTCTCCTCAACATAATCAACTAGTCTATTTTCTGTCAAAGCTAGTTAACTTATATGAACAGCAAAGAGAGAAGGATAACTCGATCAATCAATTTGCTAGTATTTGCAACAAATATTTATATCAAAAGCGTATTATTTATGATGAGGTTAATGTGGAGATATCTATCCTTCAAACTAGAGATAATAGTCCCATTGAACTGAAAAATCTTTCGTCTGGAGAAAAGCAAATTATATCACTTTTTTCCAAGATATATCTAGAATCCTCTGAAGACTTTATTCTTTTATTTGATGAACCAGAACTATCACTTTCTATCGAATGGCAAAGGCTGTTGTTACCGGACATTTTGAAGTCTGGTAAATGTAAGTTACTGCTAGCTGTTACTCATTCCCCATTTATCTTTGACAATGAGCTAGATTTCAATGCCCATGATTTAGATACTTTTGTACAAGAGAGAACAAATGTTAGTAAATAATTTGAGAGCATCCAGATGCAACAATGTAGTCATATTTACCGATTTTACTAGAAATAATAGGAAGCATGAGTCAGCACTAAATTACTTTTTTGAAGAAGAAATTGAAGTAAACATGATTCAGCGTTTTAATAAGCTTGCTGCTAAGTGGCAAAATGAAACTTGTGGGTTATCTTCAATTACTAAGAAGATTACGAACTTTAATTATCTTAAGATAATTGCAATGGGCAAAACCGTTGTACCACTAATTCTACACTCTCTAGCTCAGCAACCAGATCACTGGTTTGTTGCCCTTAAAGTTCTGACAGATCAAGATCCTACTAGTCCTAATAGTAGCTTTGAAGAAGCTGTAGAGGCTTGGTTGAGCTGGGGAAAACAGGAAGGATTAATCGATTGATCAGCTTATCATTGTTACATGGGAGATTGTATTTCTCTGGAGCTTCGCTACCAAAGCTTGAGAAGTAGTAGTTACTTCTGTACAAGTCCGAAAACTCCAATCTACAACTGTATTGCGTGGGCAGCAGGTGAAGACCATCGTCCTTGGTGGCCAATTCCTTATGATACTGCTCCTTACTATTGGCCTCTAGGTGAACAAGAAGATGAATCTCTAGAGGTCTTCATAGATTGTTTTAGAAGTCTTGGATATGAGATATGTGATGATGAGAGTCTTGAACAAGGTTTTGAGAAAGTAGCTATCTATGTTGACGAAGATGATCTGCCAAGCCATATGGCACGACAGCTTGAATCAGGCTTGTGGACAAGTAAGTGTGGGAATCTTCAAGACATTACTCATGAAACTTTATCTGCCCTAGAAGGAGGTCAAGATTATGGCTATGGAAAAGTTACTTGTATAATGAAGCGCCAAAGAAGTGTGTAAGATGTTTTGAGTAACCTATGCTTAGTGCCTAATTGAACAGAAAAGCTTGCCGACGCACTAGTGCTGCCAAATCTTAGTTGCAGATTGGGTAAAGCGCGGTTGTGGTAATGCTCCTACCACCTAAAACCTAAAACCTAACAAAATAGCTCTCCTACCAGACAACTAAATCCTGGCAGAAGAGGAGTTATCAGTGTATCTTGAGCAAATAATGTTGCCACAAGCTTCAAAAATCCCTGTTCACGCCGATAAACTTTAACTTCTTGCTTGTAACGATCGCAAATCCAATATTCTTGCACCCCTTGTGTTGAATAGAGTTTCAGTTTTAACTCTAAATCCCGTTGTCTATCCTTCTTGCTCTTAGACAAGATCTCAACTACCAACTCTGGTGCATCGGTCAAATGTCCAGACTCATCTAAACATTCTTCCAATCGCTGATTGCTTGCCCAAACCACATCGGGAATCACGCTATCTGTTGCTGAGAAAATAATACCAGGTGCGATCGCGGCTCTCCCTAGACCCGTCTGACGTGACCAATTCTGTAACTGAGAACAGACATTTCCCGTAACTTCCTGATGTTTCCAATGAGGCGCCCTAGTCACAAAAAGTTCTCCATCAATAATTTCATAACGTTTTTCATCCTCTGGAAATAGTTCGAGATCAGCGATAGTCCAAGGAACTGCTTTAGTGGTTATCATGACTGAAAGTAAGCATTCTCTCCTTAAAATTAACTCAAAAGTTAATTTCTGTGGTTTCGGACGGGCGTTTCGGACGGGCGAGACGCCCTTTCCACAAGAAACTGATGGTTTAATTTGGTGCAAATTAGATGGATTTTAGCTTAACTCAGCCAAAAAGCTGATAGCTGAGGTGCTCTCATCAAATACCAGAACTATCTAAAAACTGCTGAATTTCCTTATTTCGGAGACTGCAATTTTGACCTACAGGGGTTTTTGCCTCAACAGCGGCACAATCCAAAGATAAAGAGTTCGTTAGCGAAGCAATTGCTGATTGTTTACTAGACAAATCTTGCAGTTGTTGTTCGAGGGACTCGATTCTGTCTACTAAAGCGCGAATAACTTCAGCTTCGCAATCCGGTAGACAACCATGTTCTAGGGGGTTGACCCGAACACCGGAACGATAGATAACTCGACCAGGAATACCTACCACTGTACAATCAGAAGGGACATCTCGCAGTACAACAGAACCGGCACCAATACGAACATTGTTACCAATGTGGATGTTCCCGAGAACCTTAGCACCAGCACCAACTACTACATTTTCTCCTAGGGTAGGATGACGCTTGCCACTTTCCTTACCAGTACCACCAAGGGTAACACCTTGGTAGATCAGGCTATAATCTCCAATAATGGCAGTTTCTCCAATGACGACGCCCATGCCGTGGTCAATGAATACTCCCTTACCAATCGTCGCGCCGGGATGAATTTCAATACCAGTCACAAAGCGGGAAAACTGGGAAATGAATCTGGGAAGAAAAGGAATTCCCAAAATATGCAGCCAGTGACAAAAACGGTGAGATACTATTGCCTGCAAACCAGGGTAGCAGAACAATACTTCTAGCCAATTACGAGCCGCAGGGTCTCGCTCAAAGATAATGCGAAAGTCACTAATTAGGGCAGATAGCACAAGTAAATTACCCAATGTAAGATACAATTACTGACTATCTTAACGTTCCTTGCTACTCTCGGACGGTTAAGGTGTAATTAAGCATGGTTCCAGAATTAACTGTACCTACCCAAATCCAGTAAGTGCCAGCTTCCCAAATTTGGTCTTTGACAGTGGCATCATTCGTGGATTCTATCCCATCACCACAACGAAAGGTTTGCTTATCAGGTCCTTGGATCACTAAGGTTGTACCTTTTCCCCTACTGTTGACTTGTACCGTTAGATTCGAGAAATCTTGTTCTAAAACCAACTTGTGATCAGGAGTGGTATCGCCAAAACCAATGCAGGGGTTGCCGTGGCGATCGCTATTTGTCTTCGATGATAAGGGAAAAGAGCCACTTGTATAGCCTCCAACTTGTCCTCCCTCTAAGGTTAGATTTGGGCTAAAACCAGGGGATAAAATTAAGCTATCAAAATTTGCCTCTTTATTTTCTTCTTGGGATAAAACAGGTATAGTGTTGAGAGCGATCATCAAAGTGATGCTACCAATTACAGATAATTGCTGCATAATCAATCTCCTCCTAGTACCGCTTTGCGGAATTCAAAATTCAAAATTCAAAATGCTTATAGAGTAAGGATTCTACCGATCTCAATCCGGTGGTTTATTTCCGCCCTGCTACAGTAGTACCACTGTACACCAATTCTAAATTCTAAATTCTAAATTCTCAAGATGCCGTTTATTATCTTAATTTTACTAGCTTTATTCAGTAATTGGCTGTTTTCTGAAGCTCTCGTATTTTTTCCCCTGGACATCCTCAATGCCTTCAAGCCTCTAACCTCTTTAACACTGGTAGTTGTACTGCTGGCATTCTTGTGGTGTTTTGGAGAATGAGGGAATTGGGAATTGGGAATTGGGAATTGGGAATTGGGAATTGGGAATTGGGAATTGGGAATTGGGAATTGGGAATTGGGAATAGTACCTAACACCTAACACCTAACACCTATGGCAACCCGAAAATGACGACTTATTCAGTATTGGCAGACAACACAGCTTGATAACCCTGAGTGTTAACTCCCTTCGCCATTGCTGATAATTGTTCTTGATTGGGTAGTTCTAATCCGTAGCCATTTACCAGACGGTTCATCAAACTAAACAAGGCACAAACACTGATAATATCTTCTATGGCTTGTTCATCCCAACCTGCTTGTAAAACAGCATCTACTTCAGTTTGTGTGGTTTTGCTAGGGTTGAGAGTAAGCTGATGCACCAAGGCAAATACAGGACGTAGGCGCTCTTCAATTGGAGCTGTAGCTAAATCTGTTAAGATAGCTTCCAATAGTTTTGGCTCCACTTTGAGGTCAACAGCAATTGCCTGATGAGCACCGTAACAATAGTCACAAGCGTTCAATCCTGAGACATAAGCTGCTATCAATTCTCGTTCACCCGCAGTGAAAGCAGATTCCCCTCGCATTACAGTTTGTATCAACTGAGTAAGGGGTTCATAACGGCTGGGATTGTGCTGAAAAATTTCGAGAAGGTTTTGATGTTTTAAAAAGGGCATGAATTTTTCTGAACCTGGACTATCAGCTATTAGCTTTTAGCAAATAGACGCGGGGACGCGGGGACGCGGGGACGCGGGGACGCACAAAAATTGATTTTTTCTGTTTCCTGTCCCCTGTTCCCGCCGCTTTGTTGTTTGTTGTTTGTTTTTTGTTTTTTACAAACAACTAACAACTAACAACTTGCTAACACGTTAGCGCAGCGGCACGTTAGCGTAGCGGGGCGAAGGAGGGTGCAATCCACCGTGCTGTCTTCCGGGGGATGAGTTAACATTGAGATTACCTTCATTACCAAACCATAGACAAACTGGGAACTGGTGCTAGGGTTGCTCCATTATCGCAACTGATCTGTTGGCAAGGAATAACATCAGTAATAATTGTAGTAATGCTATTACTAGAATGTACTTCTAATCTAGCATTTTCAACTGTTTCAAATATCATTCTTTGACCAGGAAATACAACTCTCTCAAAATAAAAATTGGGAATATTAGTAATCCTAATGATTTGAATGCTGCTGCTCTGGTTTGCATAGTAGCAGGGAAAGCTGGCAGGAGAATTACCAGGATAAGAATTTAAAAGTTCGCTCATTATCATTTTTGAATATTTTTATTTGCATACTTCAATGATTACTAAGTTTATCTAAAAAAGTCATATTTTTTTGACTTTGATTAATATTTGTTATCAAAACTTCATAAAGATTCGATGATGCTAATCATTGACCAGGATTTTTCAAGGTTTTTAAAGAATTATTTTTGACTAATTGTGATAAAGAGATGGATAATTAACTCAAAACTTGTTACTGGTTACTTTTTTTTTGACACCTACCGATGACTAATCTACCTCCCACAGCCAACCAAGACTCCCAAACTGCCCAGAATAACCCAACATCCCTCAGTCCCTGGCGTTGTTTGACTGGAGCAATGATTTCTGGAGGATTAGCCTTTGCTGCTTACTCCCTCACCTCTTCCATTGCTCAAACCTATGCAGCTAAACCAATCACTTCTACTAATTTGACGGCAATCAATATTGCGATCGCAGTGCGTACTCTAGTTGTCGGTGTGAGTACTTTGGCAACCTTCGTCTTCGGTATTGCTACTGTTGGTTTGGTGGCTTTAGCTATTCAAATTTCAATTCAGGGAACAGGGGATGGGGAATAGGGAATTGGGAATTGGGAATTGGGAATTGGGAATTGGGAATGGGGGATGGGGAATTGGGAATGGGGGATGGGGAATGGGGGATGGGGAATTGGGAATTGGGAATTGGGAATTGGGAATAGGGAATGGGGAATGGGGAATGGGGAATGGGGGATGGGGAATGGGGAATTGGGAATGGGGAATAGGGAATGGGGAATGGGGAA
>JAAHGR010001109.1 GCA_010672425.1 Symploca sp. SIO2E6 | reverse complement strand
TGCAAAAAATAAGGGCGATCGCCAGGGCAAGGGATGCGATCGCTAATCTAGTAGCGTGGCACAGCTAAAATACCAAAATCCGAGTATTTATACCTATTGAAGTTATTAATTTATGTAAAGCGATCGCTCGCTTTAACTCACATCTTGCACTATGCATCAAAAATACTTAATACCGTAGGCCAGAGCAATCAATTTCAGCACTTAAACAGTCAAATCTTATCACTGTTGCCAGATGAGCTGTTGCCTGTTGCCTCTCTTCACAAGTCAATTTTCGACTTGTTGCAAGATCTAAGTTTAAGCTTTCATTACTTTGTGTCCTTTGTGTCTTTGTGGTTATTACTTTTAATTACTGCTAAAAAAACTTAGTAACCATCAGCAGAAAATACTGACTAGAATAAAACTGAGCGCAGCCAATTCTATGCTCCCCCAGCTCCCCACAATCCTCACACACCTTAAACTATCGAAGGACGAGGCATTCCCTGAAGGTTGTTTCTAAAGTCAAATGGCTGATTAAAATCTGCTGAATCATCTGCTGTAAATAGTCTTGTGTATGGTATTGCAGCGTTTCCAGGGATATCAGCAAGCGTTCATTATCGGATGGAGGTAAATCTCTCATCAAGTCTTCTGCTTCCTGTAACATGCGCTCTTGTGCTTCTGGCATCAACTTTTTCCAATTAGCAAGCAATAGGTTGCGCTCTACGATAATTAATTTCCATTGATATTCAGGTATACTGCTGTTGTTGTTCAACATATTACTTTAACTCTTTCGGTACTTGCTGCCTTTGTATCCGGATAGTTCAACCAGTTATCTGGTTGTCCGACCACTAAATTGTGGTCAAAGGTAGTACTTCCTATGGTAGAGCAAGGAGCAGGGAGTAGGGAGTAAATACTGCTCGGTTAAGAGAAGTTTCGGTAAAGATGAGCTGGGGGAGAAGAATTGTGACGCGGTGACGCGGGGACGCGGGGACGCGGGGACGCGGGGACGCGGAGAAAGGAATTTTCATGAATAGTGGTAAAATTTTTGGACTGCCTTGCAGCCTCCGAACCTCCGGTTCCCCTCCTTGGAGGGGTTAGGGGTGGGTTCTGCCTCCTAAAACTAGTACCGAATACGCGGGTCGATTAAAGCATTGATAATATCGATCGCAATACTAGCCAGAACCACGATCGCTCCAAAAAATACCATAATTCCTTGAACAGTGGGGTAATCTCGCCCAGAAATGGCATCATATAAGCGGTTGCCTAATCCAGGCCAAGAAAAAGTTACCTCGGTTAATACCGCCCCTCCTAATAAAGCAGCCAAGGTTAGTCCCAAAACCGTAATTACTGGAATCATAGCATTCTTGAGGGCATGAGCCAGCACAATACGTCTTTCAGGAATACCTCTGGCTCTAGCAGCTTCCACATAATCAGCCCTGAGGGTTCGCTTCAAGTTCACCCGCACGATCCGCTCGAAGATACCACTGAGGAGTAATCCCAAAGTAATACTAGGTAAAGCAAGATAGTATAAAGAAGTGAAAAATTGACCAAGATTACCGCTCAACAGGCTATCAATTGTATAAAGACCAGTAATACCTGTTGGTGTTGGTGAGGCGATAGGAAAACGGGCTCCCAAGGGAAACCAACCTAATTGAACCGCAAAAATTAATTGAACCACCATCCCCATCCAAAACAGAGGTAGGGAGTAAGTGATAATCCCAAACAGCCTTCCCCCAATATCCCATACAGTACCACTGCGGGAGGCTGCCAACGTACCGACCCCTAATCCTACCAAGAAAGCAACAGCCATACCACACACAGACAACTCCACCGTAGCAGGGAAATGTTGTTGTGAAAGCTATATCATTCCTGGTGGTAGTTCTGGTTATTTTGAGCGAGAAGGGTATCGTTTTGATGTGGGAGCATCGATG
>JAAHGR010001108.1 GCA_010672425.1 Symploca sp. SIO2E6 | reverse complement strand
TTCTGGGATTTATCTCTGAAGCTCAAGAAAGACTCGCAGTCCGACAGCGTTTGGAGGAGGTGTTTAGGAAGTGACCGAGCCTATCAAGTTCACACTGCTGGAGGCTATTTTTCATGGAATCACAAATCAAAAGGCATGGTAACAAAAACCCTTACAAATTGACACGTCGCCCAATTTCCATCAATCAGTGGAAGTTTTTTCATTACCGAGTTGAGCAGTTAGAAATGGAACCAGAGGAGTTCCTGAACCATTGGGAGTGCAACTACAACCAAATTGCTCAAATATGCAGCTGTAGTCGCAATACTGTAGCCCACTGGTTTGCCAAAGGGAATCGGCGACCATCCAAGCTACAAAAAATATGTTTAGGTCTAGCCCATCAACTATTACTAAAAGGGTTGATTAATTAGCTGACGAAAGGTAGCAATTCACACTCTATGCGTTTGAATTGTGGAGCGTTTTTTTTGTGTCCAGTCGCTTTTGGAGTATCCTTTGTGACGATAAAAATGCGTACCGTAATAGCTACAATTCATCACGCTAATTCCGGATGGTATGAAGAACGGTTAGTGACTATCATTGATGACCAACCAAAATATCAACTAGCAAAACTATTTGTACCGGAGTTAGGTAAGAAAGTTGTATTTGATAAAACCGATAACACAATCCTCCTACCGGATTAGAAAGAATTTTGGCGTCAACCCATGCCCAACCCAAAAATCTCCCATTAGCTCCCGTTTTCTAGGGTGTAGCGATTTTTCGCGCCCAATCAATCTTATTTTCTCGCCAAGAGCATGAAACCATGTCCTGCAAGGCTTTGACTCCAAAAATGACACACCCTAATAGTCTGAAATCGTCTGTGCGTGGAGGAGTTTTTGAAAGACTACGAGAGGATTCGTAAGTTTGTTGTAACAAAGCAACAGACGATCAAAAAAACTCTAAAAATATTCAAACAGGCTTGTATCCAAATGCTTATAGCTATTTCATTGGACAACAGGCAAAAGACAATCCACGCGAGGTAATTTTCAGCAAAATTTCTTGTCACTAACATCTCATATGCCAAAGTTGTACGCATTTCATTACTGCTCTTAAAGAGATGGATTAATTTGTAGGAATAATACGAATTGAGCAAATGGCAAACTCAAGTACACTGCGTTTAATTTACCAATGCGAACTAGGCAACCAGAAAATTTGTGACCGAACTTGGTACAGAATTAAGAAACGCCTAGGAATCACCAAAGATAAAGAAGAGAGGTGTGACCCTGAGACATTGGAATTAGTGAAGGCTTATGCGTTTATGCGTAGCTTGTACCCAAAAGGGGCAATAACCAAAACAAAAGTTATGCAGTATATAGCAATCAAAAAACATCTACCAGAGTTTTCCTGTAGTGGGAAAGAACTCCAGGAAGTCCTCCAATGTCTAATACCAAGTCCATCAGATGCCACTATTTACAGATGGGGGAAGGAAATTGGGTGTAAGTTCAGCGTCTACAGAATTTACAACAAAGACGAAATCAACAAATGGGTTGAATTCTTGGCACGAAATCCCAACTTTAGCTTCCCGTACAGCCGAGTCAAGAAAGTAGGCTAAAAACCCACTAACTAAGTAAGTAGGAAACAATCGTGGAAAAAATCAAGCAAATCCTAGAAGCCAATGGCGTTAATGTTGAAAGCGCCGATTTGGAAGCTTTCATCAAAGGACGTGGAATAGATCCAGAAGCCATGACTGAGGATGAAGTGATGGCGATTGCAGGAGAACTGATTCAACAAATCAACTCCTCAAAGGCATCAGCCATGACCAAGAGCCAGGGAAAGAAAGGTTCCAAACCAGCATCAAAGAAGCGCACCACTCGGAAGTCTCGCACCGCTAAGCCCAATGCTATGCAGCAGGCAGTTAACAACGTCAATGGTCA
>JAAHGR010001107.1 GCA_010672425.1 Symploca sp. SIO2E6 | reverse complement strand
TGCTTAGACAGCATTCCTCTTCCCCATGACCTAAAATCAATATCCTCTATAAATATTGATTTTCCTTGGTCACAAAGATGGTGCGCTAACTTAAAATGCCAGTCTTTACGAGTATCAGAAATCTTTTGGTGTAGTCTAGCTATTTTCTGGTTGAGCTTGTCTCGATTATTAGACCCTTTTTTCTTATTTCTTAATCTACGTTGCAGCAACTTTCGCTTGCTTTGTAGCTGGTCTAAAAAGCGAGGTCTATCGACAAGTTCTCCATCAGAAGTTGCTAAAAATTTATCCAAACCCAAATCAATACCCAAAGGATGCCCCTTAAACTTAACCTCAGGAATATTCACATTTAATTGTATTGAGAGCATTGCAAAATAACCAGATGCTCTTCGGACAATACGAGCTTGTTTTATTTCAAATCCATCCGGAATATCCCTTGATTTTCTAAACTTTACCCATCCTATTTGTGGTAATTTTATTTGATTTCCTTTTACACAATCTTTGAGCATTTGAGGATATACGTAAGAGCGCATCCTGTACTTGTTTTTAAAGCGAGGGAAACCTAACTTTTTGGACTGCATATCAGCAAACGCTCTGTCCAGAGTCCTTAAAACTTGCTGTAGAACTTGAGCGTTAACTGATTTGAGCCGTTCGTTAGTCTTCTTCGCTTTTGTTAAGGCTTTGGCTTGATTGTGATAATTGGGATAAGGGACATCACATGGAATAATATATTCCTGTTCTAGAGAACAAGCATTAACGGGTGATTTACGAGATTTCAACCAATCCTTACGCTCTCTGAGTGCATAGTTCCAAACAGAACGGCAAACTTTTAAGGTCTGTTCTATGACAGATATTTGCGGCTTGTTTGGGATTAGTTTGTACTCGTAAGTTAAGGTAAGCATTTCTTGAGTGTTTGTTAATGCTTAGCTTATTTTAAACTAATCTACACAAGCTGACAACCGGTTTAAGCCGTCTCCCGTTGGTCGATTTTATTTGTTGGTCGCAATTCATCTCCCGTTAAGCTATCGCTATAACGGGAGTCCTCTTGCTCCATTTAAGATAGACGACGCCTTTCATCAATTATCGGACAATCCCGCTCAAGGTCGCAACTGTGATCATATTCGGGAAGGATATCGGAAGTACGGTATAGGTAAGCATTACATTTTTTACCGTACAATAGCACCAGCTCAGATAGAGATTGTGCGCATCCTGCATGGAAGCATGAATATAGAGGAACGCCTTGGTGAAAACTGAGAGACTCAATAGTCTATACTCACATCTTGCACCAAGCTGGAAACATACTGGTGGAAGTAGGCAATAGGCACCCTTGCAATAGGCACTCTTGCAATAAGATTAGACGTTTTCCGTACCGAAATCGATTGTTTTGATTTCCGTTATTCAGTATTTATGTATTGGTGCAAGATCTGAGTTTAAGATTTTTCAAGCCCCCCAGCCCCCAACTTTGGGGGAGCCCGGACTCAAAGTCCCCTCAAATTGGGGGATTTAGGGGGCTTTGGTGTTGGGTTACGCTATCGCTAAACCCAACCTACAGTTTTAGTTGTGCCACTAATACTGCTGAAGCTCTTCAATAAGTCCTTTTACTTCTTCCGCAGCAGCAGTGTTTCCCTGCTCAGAGAAAAGCCGTTCAGCTTCTTGGAAATTCTTAAGATCTTCCTCTTGGTTCCCCAGTTCGACTTGAACTTGACCCCTAGGGACAAAAATACATGAATAATCGTTTCTCAGGACTTGTTCGTAATCTTTCTTAGCTCGATCTTCTTCTCCAATTTGAAGATAAGCGTCTCCGCGACTAATCCAGAAAGAAGCTTCCTGTGGCGACAAGGCGATCGCTTTGTCATAATCAGCGATCGCTTTTTGGTAGATTTCTAGATTCCTGGGGCTATCCTCCTCTTGA
>JAAHGR010001106.1 GCA_010672425.1 Symploca sp. SIO2E6 | reverse complement strand
ATGATTTTCGAGTAACAGGGGAACTTCCGAACAAATCTGTACATATTCATCAAATGTAGGTTGGGTGGAACGAAGTGAAACCCAACGAGAGTGTACACCGGCGTGTTAGGTTACTGATCGCACCAATCGTAGGGGCGTATTGCATACGCCCTATTGCATACGCCACAATTATCCTATGTGGAAAGGAAATTTTCAGCAATCCGCAAGGCTATCGATAGGGCGGGTTTTGTTCGATGGTTATCGTCGAATGCGTTAAAATTTCCCATTACCCGCCCCTACGAGGATACGGGATTTTATGCTGATTGCCGAGTGGTGTCGATTAGAGCCAAAAAATTGACCTCTAACCCAGATAAGACAAAGCTTTGGGAGAAAATCATTCCCCCATTATTCCAAAATCTTATAATCCTAATTCTTCACCCTCGGCTAGCTACCCGAAAGCAATCTTGAGGAAACTAGTATTTATAGCTCTTGCTGTGATTGCATCTACAGCTATTTTGGGTTATTATTTACAATGGGAAAAGGTGTGCGCTTATATATAAAGGTAGGAACACTTGATTTTGCGATCGCCTACGACACCAACTTGCTGATCGCACCAATGGTAGGGGCGTATTGCATACGCCCTATTGCATACGCCCTATTGCATACGCCCTATTGCATACGAATCAATTATTTTGTGTGGGAGAGAAATTTTCGGGTTACCGCAAGGTTATCGATAGGGCGGGTTTTGTTCGATGGTTATCGCCGAATGCGTTAAGATTTCCCTAAACCCGCCCCTACGAGGATACGGGATTTTATTTTGCATTTTGAACTTTGAATTATGAACTTTGAATTATGAACACCGATGCCACCCCTAGCCTGATTTCACCTACAGTTGTTCCCCCTCAACCCAGCAACAGTCCTCCAATAAAATTAGGGATTATGGCTTCTGGTAATGGTACTAACTTTGAAGCGATCGCTCAAGCAATCCAAGATGGGGGACTTAATGCCCAAATTCAACTGTTGATTTACAATAATCCGGGGGTGAAGGCGGCGGCAAGGGCGAAAAATTGGGGTGTGCCAGCGGTATTACTCAATCACCGGGATTATCCTCAACGAGAAGATTTGGATCGCAAAATTGTCCAAACTTTGCAGCAGTACGAAGTAGAATGGGTAGTCATGGCAGGCTGGATGCGAGTGGTAACTTCGGTACTCATCGATGCCTTCCCTAACCGCATCATCAATGTTCATCCCAGCTTATTACCCAGTTTCCGGGGATTGCGAGGAGTAGAACAAGCCTTAGAAGCTGGGGTCAAAATTACTGGCTGTACTGCTCATTTGATAACTGAAGAAATAGACAGTGGCAAAATTTTGATCCAAGCCGCTGTTCCTGTCTTACCTAACGATACACCAGAAACCCTACATGCCCGCATTCAAGTGCAGGAACATCTGATTTTGCCACAAGCGATCGCTTTAGCAGAAAAGGAATGGAGAATGTAGAATGTAGAATGTAGAATGTAGGGAATGGGGAATGGGGAATGGGGAATGGGGAATGGGGAATGGGGAATGGGGAATGGAGAATGTAGAATGGGGAATGGAGAATGGAGAATGGAGAATTATATCAAGTTCGGATAAACAGTTATAATTCTTTTAGTGATTTATGCATTACAGGCGCACACCTATTCCATTATTAGAATAATAGCAAGAAATGATGAAAATTACAACCGATAAAATATTCTAAGGAAAAAGCGATCGCTTTAGCGGCAAGCGAATTGAGGACAAGGAAGACAAGGAGATATTTACACTCACCAATTCCCAATTCCCAATTCCCAATTCCCAATTCCCAATTCCCAATTCCCAATTCCCAATTCCCAATTCCCAATTCCCAATTCCCAATTCCCAATTCCCAATTCCCAATTCCCAATTCCCAATTCC
>JAAHGR010001105.1 GCA_010672425.1 Symploca sp. SIO2E6 | reverse complement strand
CTGGATAGTTGGTCATCTGCTAACTATCCAGACTTTAGCAGCCACGACTATCAGATTAAACGTCAGTTAGGTCAAAATCGCCTTGGGGGTCGTTCAACTTACCTGGCTACTAATATCAAGACTCAGCAGCCTGTGGTAATTAAACAATTTCAATTTGCCCAACCTGGAGCAAGCTGGAAAGAGTATGATGCTTATGAATCAGAAATTAAGTTGCTCAAGCAACTTGAGTTGCCCAGTATCCCCCGCTACCTAGATTCCTTTGAAACCCCAAGCGGCTTTTGCTTAGTTCAGGAGTATAAAAAAGCCCCATCACTGGCTCAACCCCGTCACTTTACACCCCTAGAAGTTAAGCAGATTGCAATCGCTGTTTTAGAGATTTTGGTTTATCTACAACAGCAACGACCAACTGTAATTCATCGGGATATTAAACCAGAAAATATTTTGGTTGACCGTTCCCAGCGACAGATAAAAGCCTATTTGATAGATTTTGGTTTTGCTCGCAGAGGAAGTAAAGATTTGGCTGCTAGTAGTGTAGTCAAAGGCACTTTGGGGTTTATGCCACCAGAGCAATTATTTAATCGTCAGCTCACAAAAGCCTCTGATCTTTATGGTTTAGGATTAACAATTATCTGCTTGTTGACAAAAACAAAATCAATAGAAATAGGTGAATTAGTTAATGATAACTATCAAATAAACTTCAAGTATCTAGTCCCAAAATTGAGTCGGGAGTTTATTGACTGGCTCTCAAAAATGACATCACCTAGTCTCAAAGATCGCTATCCCAATGCAGTTTTTGCTTTAAAAGCAATAAAAAATATCGATGTTGTAAAAATTAAACCCACTCAAAAACTCCGCATTCATTTTCAAAATTTTTACATCAGCTTCTTGGATTATATTCAAAAAACACTGGAAGCAATGGATACTTCCAATAGTGGTATATTCTCAAAAGGAATAGCCAATCTTAGAGTTATTCAAGGAAATTTATACACACTTGTCAGTCAAACACCAAAAACAATAAAGAAAATTATAGTTATCAGTCTTGCTCTTATCCTTTTTACCAAAACAAGTGCTACTTATTACTTACACAACCGTAACTTTTCACAATTTATAGATACTAAAACCTGTATAAAGTGTAATCTCGAAGGAGTTAACTTCAAGGAAATACGTTTGCTTGGAGCAAACCTTCAAGGCGCAAACTTAAAGAAAGCTAACCTGAAAGACACGATTCTAATTGGAGTCAACTTTAAAGAAGCCAACCTTGAAGGTGTTAAGCTTGAAGATGCTAGTCTGGAAAGGGCAAACTTCGTGTGGTCTAGCTTGAAGAATGCCAATCTTGAAGGTGTAAATCTTAGGGATGCGAGATTGGATTATGCTAACCTGAAAAATGCCAACCTTGAAGGTGCAAATCTTAAGGGTGCGAAATTGGATCATGCTAACCTGAAAAATGCCAACCTTGAAGGTGCAAACTTGAACAATACTAGCTTGAGCGGTACTAACCTGAAAAATGCCAACTTAAAAAATGCCCATCTTAAGCAAGTACAGCTAACAACTACCAAGTTAGAAGGTGCAATTATGCCTAATGGTCTCAGGTATAACAGTAAATAAAAATCTCCATAACCCTTACGATAACCAGGCATCATTGCTAATAGCTTAATGTTTTGGTACAGCGATAAAGTTCAATGCTTTAAACGGATTACGTATCAGCAGATGTTTGGCGTATTCCTTCCACATAAGATTGCTTAAGTTTTTTGAGCGTACATTTAATAACAAACAACCAATGACTATTATTAAGAATGCTCGCATACTAGGTTATCAGGGTTTACAGCAAATTACGATAGATAACCAGGGTATCATCGAAGCCATTGTACCAATGGATAGGAAGCTGGGGGAGCTGGAGAGACGTGGGGACGTGGA
>JAAHGR010001104.1 GCA_010672425.1 Symploca sp. SIO2E6 | reverse complement strand
TTAACCATTACAATGTAAATCTGCTGCCTGAAAACCCAACTGTTCTAAACCTTGATAATGCTGCACACAAGTTTTCCCATTTACTAATCCAACAGTAGGTTCCATACCATCGAAACGAGAAGAGAGTAGACTGGACATAACGCATCCTGTTATATCCTGGGGACTGGTTGGCCTAGAATAGGCTTGCCATAAATCTTGATTCAGGTTACTTTTGATAGATTTGGGTAGATAAATGACCGTTTCTATCGGGTGAGGCGCTTGCAGAACCCCTCCTTCGGTAAACAGAATATCTTGGTGTTCCTCAAAGCGCTTAATTGCTAGTTCTGGTGAGAAGCAGTGAGGGCCAGAATCATCGACAATTAAAGTATCAGGTTTGAGCCGCTGGATATCGAGGATGTCTGGTACATTGGTAGCGCCGATGATTACAGTGGCGTCGTAGATTTCCGGTGGGAGTTCCGATGCAGATGTAGCAACCCGAATCGAACCTCGAAAACCATAAGCGGAGATCAATTCTGGTTGCAGATTTTCCAGAAATTCCCTTTTACTGTAGATATCGCAAAGGATAATTTCTGGAGGATGTACCAAACTGCTTAACATCAGACGCAGGGTACTAATACCAATCGAACCTAAACCGATAAAAGCTACTTTCTCCCCCTCTAAAGAACGCTGAGAAACCTGTAAAATTTTCTTAAAGGTCAGGACAACAGTAGCGCAGGTGGTAGCATGTCCTGTGGTAATTTGCGGTAAGTTATGGCGTCCCTCCATAGCTTTGACAATGGCACTACCGTAATCTGTGGCTGAGGGAATCAAACCAGTTAAGGAAACAGTTTTAGCACCGATTAGCCCTGCCATTGTCACAGCTTCCACAACTAATTTTACAAGTTTCTGCGAGTCCCTGTATAGTTGATCTTCAAAGATAGGCAGAATTAAGCAAGCGATCCGACCCCATTGAGTTTGCATCACACAATACCACATCGGCAGATTGTCAAACCAATCTTGCAGGATTTGTTGCCGAGTTAAGCCGGTTTCTTTGAGGAATGAGAGGGGAAGATAACCTAACGCTGCTGCGTCAACTGATGCTAATTGGCCTACAGCAAATAAGGATAGTAAAGAATGCGGTTCTAGCTGGATAAACTCAGATGCTTTTGTTGGGGTGAGCGAAATTTGGCGTGGGATTTCAATTCTCCGCGTCTCCGCGTCTCCGCGTCTCCGCGTCTCCGCATCTCCGCGTCTCCTGGACAAGGGAGCGATCGCTGCAGCTAATTCTGCTATAGTAGGATGACCAAAGAGCAGCTTGATTGAAACTTTACGGTTGATTGCTTCCTCTAGTTTGGATACTAGGAATGCCGCTTGCAGGGAACTTCCTCCCAATTCAAAGAAATTATCATTGATACCTACCCTGGTTAATCCCAAAACTTCTGCCCAAATAGCGGCGAGGATTGTTTCTGCGGGGGTGCGAGGTGGGACAAAATTCTCTTCCTGTTCCTGTTGGAAACTCTCCGGTGTCGGTAAGGCGCGACGATCTATTTTTCCGTTGGGTGTTAGGGGTAGTGCTTGCAGCGGCACAAAAGCACTAGGTATCATATAATCAGGTAGCTTGCTGTTGAGGAAATCCCTCAAGTTGCTTATGGCGAGTTCTTCTTGGGGAACAACATAAGCGACAAGGCGCTTGTTGCCTGGTGTGTCTTCTCGGTCAATGACTGCAGCAGAGAGGACATCAGGGTGTTGGGTTAATACAGCTTCAATCTCTAGGAGTTCGATGCGGAAGCCGCGAATTTTTACTTGGTGATCGATACGACCGAGAAATTCAAGATTTCCATCCGGTAAGTAGCGGGCAAGATCGCCAGTTTTGTAGAGGCGCGAATCTGGTTCGTTGCTAAAGGGGTTGGGGATGAACTTCTCTTGAGTGATTTGGAGA
>JAAHGR010001103.1 GCA_010672425.1 Symploca sp. SIO2E6 | reverse complement strand
GCCACTGATGAGGAAAAATGGTTAGTTGTAGATGGATTACAACGGTTATCTGCTCTCAAGCATTTTGTTAGTGATAAGAGTGATAAGCGGTTGAGACTATGTGGACTAGAGTATCTTACCGGACTTGAAGGTAAAACTTACGATAAGCTAGAACGCAGATACCAGCGTCGTATTGAAGAGACTCAAGTTACAGTTTATCTGATTGAGAAAGGCACACCTCTTGAAGTAAAGTACAACATTTTTAAGCGCATTAATACAGGGGGTGTGCCTCTGTCCAACCAAGAAATACGTCATGCTCTCAATCCTGGTAAAGGAGCTAAATTTTTAGCTAAACTTGCTGCATCTCAAGAATTTAAGCAAGTTGTTCAGCTTGGTGAATCGAAAAAGAAGCGGATGGATGATCGGGAGTTTATACTTGGCTTCTTGGCATTCAGGCTTACTTCTTACAAAAATTACCAAGATGGTAATAGAGATTCATTTTTAAGTGAGGCTTTGTTCAAGGCTAATAAGTTGGAAGATGAAGAATTAAGTGTTATTGAAATTGATTTTCACAAAGCAATGATTGCTGTAGTGGAAATTTTCGGAGATTATGCTTTTCGTAAAATCTATAAAAAAAAGAAAAGAAAACAACCATTAAATAAATCACTATTTGAGATCTGGTCAGTTAATCTTAGTTATCTTAGTGAACTTCAAATCGAAGCCCTGAAGAATAACAGACAAAGATTAATTGATTTATTTATTAATTACATAGATACAGACCAAGAATTTCTGGCATCTATTTCGCAGGCAGCTAAAAAAGTCAAATATCGATTTAGTACTATTGAAAAAATCATCCAGGAGGTATTGTCATGATTCACTCCATGCGCCTAAAAAACTTCAAGCCTTTTGCTGACCAGTTTTTTGAGTTCAAACCACTAACTCTCTTTTCCGGTCTTAACAGCACTGGAAAATCTTCCCTACTGCAATCGCTGCTTCTGCTACGTCAATCTTACCAACAGAGCTTATTACCAAATATTGGTTTAGCACTTAATGGTGAGTTGGTTAGTATTGGCAGGGCTCAAGATGCTCTCTTCGAGGGAGCTAGGATAGAAGAAATTAGTTTTGAGATTGTTTGGGAGAATAACATCGAGAGCTTGTGGCGTTTTAATTATGACCGAGAAGTCGATGTTTTGCATCTTGCTTCATCA
The DNA here is from genome assembly GCA_010672425.1 of Symploca sp. SIO2E6. GTDB lineage: Bacteria > Cyanobacteriota > Cyanobacteriia > Cyanobacteriales > Coleofasciculaceae > Caldora. The sequence continues at coordinate 740 of JAAHGR010001103.1, read as the reverse complement.
CCAGTCGTCTCAGAAGTTTATAAATCCAGTCTTTTCAGTAATAAATTCCACTATCTCCAAGCAGAGCGAATAGGTCCAAGACCATTTTTCGAGATGTCAGATTTTCAAGTAAGGCAACTTGGGCAACTTGGAGTGAGAGGTGAGTATACCGCACATTTCCTTTCCATTAATGAGCGTCAAGTTATTCCCAATAGTAGTCTGACCCACCCAAAGGCAAAATCTTTGGATCTTATAGACCAAGTTGAAGCCTGGATGGGAGAAGTTAGCCCAGGTACTCGAATCAAAATTAATTCAAACCCAGATATGGATTTGATTAGTTTACAATACTCCTACGGAGATAGTAACCCTTACCGTGCCACCAATGTTGGATTTGGTATTACCTACACTTTACCCATTATCGTGGCAGTATTAGCCTCTGAACCAGGCACACTAATTCTACTAGAAAACCCAGAAGCTCATCTTCATCCCCAAGGACAAGCTAAGATGGGCGAGTTGTTAGCGCTTGCGGCTAGTTGTGGTGTCCAAGTTGTCATTGAAACCCATAGTGACCATGTTTTAAATGGGATTCGTCTTGCGGTTCATGGTGGTAAACTTGAACCACAAGATGTCCAACTGCACTATTTCCAGCGAAAAGAGAAACTAGGGCAAGCTGTGACTGAGGTAATTTCACCCAGTATCGATCGCAACGGTAGAATCGATCAATGGCCAGATGGCTTTTTCGATGAGTGGGATAAGAGTTT
>JAAHGR010001102.1 GCA_010672425.1 Symploca sp. SIO2E6 | reverse complement strand
GCAAAAGGGATGTTTGGAAAACATACTCTAGATGCTGGGTTTGGTCAATTCGTTAGCATCTTGAAGTGGGTATGTTGGAAGCGTGGTGTGTACTTTGCTGAGGTGAACAAGGATTACACCTCACAAGGCAAGCCCACAATGTGATGCGCATACAGGGAAGAAAGACCTCAGCACCAGGATTCATTCTTGTCCAGAGTGTGGGTACACAACACATAGAGATGTAGCAGCAGCACAAATCGTTCGTAATCGCGGAGTGTCTGGGGTGGGACGCATCCTGGACAAGAAAGAAATTGCCTGTGGAGACGGTCTGACAGAGACCCGAAACGGTCTAGTTAAGAGTCAAAGAAGCAGGAAGAAAGGTGGAGAAGCGCGGATTTATCCCGCTTCGTAACACCCTTTTCCAATCCCCTCAACTTTAGTAAGGGGAGTACGTCAATTATCGGAACCTAACCAAACAGCAACGAATTTATCCTTGGCAGCCCCCCAAAATTATGAGAACAATATCGCTCAATTATAAGAAATGTTAAGCTATTTTTTGGCTTTTAGCTTTCAGATTTCAGCGGCGCTGATAACATAAGCATGATCTAATGCAAGGAATGGAAGAAACAAGGTCAAATCCGATTCCCCATTCCCCATTCTCCATTCCCAATTCCCCATTCCCCATTCCCTATAAATCATAAATATTTGGTAGCAAATGTAAATTTTTTTGAATATAAGCTCATTTTACCCAAAACTGTCTCTATACTAAGTTTCATACCCCTTTATCCAAAAGTGTTGATTAAAGGGATTTTGTTGAAAATTTCATTAAAAAAAAATAAGGGAGAAATAATCATGGAATTGACCTCAAGAGAAAGCTTGGTAAAGACTTATTCCCTAGCAATGGTCAAAAGCTTTTTAATCTGGACTTTTACCTTAGAAGTTTGCCTATTAGTCGTTGGCTTTCCATTGCTCGTCTTAATCGCCTCCATCGGCGTTATGCTGGCAATTACCCTACAATCGGTTTTACCAGTCAGTGCTGTTTTGTTAGTGGCAGGTATGTTGGTTGGAAGCAATGTTTTAGTTGTGGTATTGGGTGCTGGAGTTCTCACCCTCAAAGGTATTAGTCCTCAGGAAGTCACTTGGTTGAGCTGGTTACACGGTGAATCTAAGGTTATGCATACTCCTGTGTTTGCCGCTTGTCCACTGACTTGTGATATTAACCGGTAGGGGATTGGGAGTTGGGAATTGGGAATTGGGAATTGGTTGTGATGGCATTAAAATTTCAATATATGGTACATTAATAATTCCGGTAAGCTGACTCACAGCTTACTATTCCCTATTCCCTATTCCCTATTCCCCATTCCCCATTCCCCATTCCCTAAACACTACAAACAAAAAAGGCAACATTAGGATCTCTCCCAATTTTGCCTTTTTACTTTTGCATCGGTAGACAGCAATAAAGGAAACTATGTTAAGAAATGTAAGTATTTGTCCTTTGTCCTAATAACCAATGACCAATGACAAACAACAAATGACAAACAACAAACAACAAACAACAAATAACAAATAACAATCCTTTACCTATCTACTGAACCCATAATGACATCGACGCTGCCGAGAATGGCGATAATATCGGCAACCTTCATACCCCGTAGGAGATGAGGCAGAATTTGCAGATTGTTGAAATCTGCAGCACGAATCTTCCAACGCCAGGGAAAGACGTTATCATCACCAATGATGAAAATACCTAGTTCACCTTTGCCAGACTCCATACGAACATAATGTTCACCGGCGGGAATCTTGAAGGTAGGAGCAACTTTCTTACCCTGAAACTGATAGTCAAAATCATTCCACTCAGATTTCTTCCCTTCTGCCATACGCTTGGCTTCTAGGTTCTCGTAAGGACCACCGGGTAGTCCCCGCAAAGCTTGACGGATGGTTTTGGTTA
>JAAHGR010001101.1 GCA_010672425.1 Symploca sp. SIO2E6 | reverse complement strand
GATCTTTGTCGAGGCGATCGCGAATAATTTGTTTTAGAGATTGCACATTCTCCTCAAATTCTTGGGCAATCACCTCCCGTTGATCTAATAGTTGACTACGTTGTTCACATTGCTGACATTCCTCAATTTTCCTTCCCAAAGCAATGAGACTGCCGTGGGTTGAGAGGATTTCTGCTTCGGTGGGGTTGGTGATGATACCAGTAGTTTCTTCCCCTCCGGCACGAGTATCTTTAGTAAAGTTGCGTAATTCTTGAACTTTGAGGAGTTCCAATACTTGTTGTGCTTCAAGGATACGTCCTTGGGAGAGCAATAAGTTGGCTAAACGGCGATAGGTGTCGGCAACAGTTTCGGTATAGGCTTTTTGCTCCTCTTGGCTCAAATCATTCAGATTTTGCCTGATAGTTTCGGTGATGTTGACAGCTTCTTTGTAGAAGACTACAGCCAGTTCTGGTTTATTCTGTTGTTCTAGTAGAACACCAATGTTGCTCAGAGTAGTTCTTTCACCGGGGCGATCGTTGAGTTGTTTAAACAACGCTAATGCTTTTCTGTAAGTTTCCAAGGCTTGGGTAAATTCACCAGTTTGTGCTTGAGTTAAACCGATATTATTAAGAATAAAGCCTTTGGCAGCAGGATCGCCCGTAATGGGAGGAAGCTCTAGAGCTTTTTGATATGATTCTAGAGCATTAGCATAATCCCCTTGTTGGAAATAAACTTCGCCAATATTTTTCAGAATGTTCTGCTTATCAAAGCCTCCTTTTAATAAGGCTTTTTGAAGTAATTCTAAAGCACGATCATACTGTCCTAACTTCCGGTAAACTGATCCAATTTTATTGAGTGCAAAATGTTCTACATCAGAAAGTTGCTGTTCTGTTGTTTGTAAAATCTGTAAAGATTGCTGAAGGGATTCTAAAGCCCGTTCGTATTGGGCTAAATCACTATATACTATCCCAATTTCCACTAGGATAAATGCTTCTTGATCGCTATGACCTCTTTTCCTGGCGAGAGCTAAGGCTTGTTGATGAAACTCCAGGGCTTTGGAGTACTGACCTAGATTGCGATAAACCCACCCCAAACCATGAAGACTGCTCTCTTCTGCCGCATGATCAGCAATTTCTCTACTGATGAACACGTTTAGCTGTGTTATTTATAACTGCTCTTGCCAGGAAATTTCTCCTTGTTTCAAGCGAGTAAAAAGCTCTTTTGCTGTGCCAACACTAGCTTTTAGTTCCCATTCTTCTTTAAGATAGCGGCGCATAATTTTAAGCAGTATTTTCTCACGATCACGATCTCCGATTTTTCTGAGACTATTTAACTTTTGACGAAATAAATCTTCTACCTGGTTGTACTGACCTAATTGAAAGTAACTGTTACCAATATACCCCAGGGTTTCCGCTTCAACAGTACGCCAAGTCTTGCTATCACCAGCAGGTGAATTGACAATCTGCTGATAAATTACCGAAGCTTGGCGATGCCAATCCAAAGCTTGGTCATACTGTTGCAACTCGGAGTAAACCTTACCTATTTGATTAAGGGAGTGAGCTTCCCCTTCATCATCACCGATAGAATTATAAAACTTTAAGATTTGTTTAAAAAACTCCTGTGCTGGGAGAGGCTGCCCCGAGCTTAGATAAAATTCACGAATTTGAGTAAGCGTGTTTTGTTCACCTTGGCGATCGCCAATAGTTCTGTAATCTGTTAATACTTCTTGAAAAAAGTCCATCATTGCTTGAGGATATTGATTCAAGCCCAAGTAAACTTGGTCAATATCACTAAAAATATTGATTTCTGATTTTGGTTGTAATTTTTCCTGAAGAGTGTTATTTTCTTCTTTGGCGATTACTAAAGCTTGTTTGAATAACTCCAAAGCTTGTATATTTTGGTTCAATTTGAGATGACTTGCTCCCATTTTAACTAGTGTGTCTTGTTCTCTTCGCAGGGA
>JAAHGR010001100.1 GCA_010672425.1 Symploca sp. SIO2E6 | reverse complement strand
ATGAGAAACAAGTCAACTTCCCTATTCCTCATTCCCCATTCCCCATTCCCTAGTTTCTCAAGAGCTCGCCTCGGAGCGCTTCGCGCCCCCAATTGAATAAGAGAAACACTATTTCCCGCATCCTTCCTCCTCTCGGAGCCTTAGGCTTGTGTTGATTCAATTCTAAAATCCAAAATCTAAATAAATCTAAAATCTAAAATCTAAAATCTAAAATAGTTTCTCAAGAGTAATGAGTAATGAGTAATGAGTAATATCAAGGAAAGGATAAACAGTACTTGATATAGCTAATCTCCATAAAAATCTTCATCCAAAAGTTGCTCAACTGTAAAAGGACATTGATGGGGATAGTCCTCTGGTTTAGGTTGACGGATGCCAAAACTGGCTTTTTTGCCCTCTTTGATGGCTAATTTTAGAGCATCTTGATAAGCTTTAGCGATCGCTTGTGCTAAATAACTTTTAAATGAGGGACTCTCCTCTAAATCTTTTTGGACACGAAACCGATGTTCTGTAACTGAACTATACCAACTTCCTTTCATCGAGTCAGGAGCATCTGTTTGAACCATGATTTTGAGTAAATGGGCAATTAAGATCGTTAAATTGCTCACCAATGCTCGCTTTTCAGCTTTTCCCATGTCCTCTAATTCAAGGAGCAGTTTCTCCCAATCAATGGCAGACAAGTTTCTGGCTTTTATTTGTGCAACGGTAATTTCTCGCCAACGGTTAAAGTCTTCTTCGTACATGGTCTTTTGCTTACTGGCAAGATGCTCACACTACAATCATACAGAAGTTTTCTCTGCTATGCGGTACATTGTTGATCCCCCTAAATCCCCCTTAATAAGGGGGACTTTCATCTACCGTAATTTATTACAGCGCAAAGTGCTGTATGCTCAATTCCGTAAATCTAACACCTAACACCTAATACCTAACATCCCGAATACGCTTGCGGAATAAGCGTACTGCACTACGTTGCCCAATCACACGGCTTTGAGCAATAAAATTGGGAATGTCTGAGACTGGCAAAAAGGGAAAAGCCAAACTGCGATCGCATTGTTCGTATCCTCCTTCCACCTGCTGATATACTAACAACGTTTTTTTTGTATATCGCCACAATTCGGGAATGCCTAATGCTGAATATAGAGCTTGTTTGTTGAGGGAAGAACTGGTAAAATCTGACTCAATTACTAAGTCAGGAGGAGGATCAGCGGGAAGGATGATTTTTTCGCGTCCCCTCACTTGTGGTTCTCTGTCGATGTAAAAGCAAGAATCAGGTTCGACTGCCTTGGTCAAATCTTCCCTTTCTAGGGTCAGTGATCCAGCTTTCATGACTTCAATTTCGAGTTCATCTGCGATCGCTTCGACAAAACTTTCCAGTAATCCTTTAGGGACTTCATGTTCTAATAACGGCATTCTAATTTCTAATATTCCACGATCATAGGCAATTCTCCAAGCGCGATTATCTCCCACCTCAGACATTAAGATTTTATAGGTTTGCCAGCTTACCCCTCTCATCAAGATCATCGATGTGGGTTGTTCGAGGCAAGTTGGGTTCGCTGTTACCATCTTCCCATCTCCTCAGAATTTTAGATTTTAGCTTCTTATATGGTAATGTGCTAGCTCATACAGCGCTTTGCGCTGTAATGAAGTAAACTTTTCCAAAAGTCCCCGTGGAACTAAAAGCGTAGCATCTTCTGGCAACTCCTGTGGAACTAAAAGCGTAGCATCCTCTGGCAACTCCTGTGGAACTAAAAGCGTAGCATCCTCTGGCTTCCCCGTTGAAGTCAAAGCGAAGCATCCTCTGGCTTCCCCCTTATTAAGGGGGACGGGAGGGGGATCCAAGGGGGACGGGAGGGGGATTCAAGGGGGACGGGAGGGGGATCCAAGGGGGACGGGAGGGGGATCCCATCGGGGGACGGGAGGGGGATCCCATCGGGGGACGGGAG
>JAAHGR010000110.1 GCA_010672425.1 Symploca sp. SIO2E6 | reverse complement strand
CAACAGCTAGGCTAAGGTGGCCATTGGGGAAAAGAAATATCATGGTGATATTTCTTTATTGACCAAAATGTGCTATGGGAGTTGTTCCATCCCACCGTGGAACTGGCATCTTGCCAGTCTGTGGTGTGTGGAACCGGGATTGGTGTCAGTGCTAGGGCCTAATTGTTGGTATATGCGATCGCTTACAGCACCAACTTGCGCTAATTGCTCTTGGTTGGTTGCCTTTGCCTTGGTTTTATGCTATACTTGGTAATGCTAAGATGTACGCACATATATACTATGGGTTTCAGAGACAGGCAAGATGCCTGTTCCACAAAAAGTTAATGAAGAGAATTAACCATGGTCATAAAGAGTAAAGTTATGATCAAACCACTTATATCAAGGAAAGGATAAACAGTTATAATTCCTTTCTACGTTGCAACTTTCCTCCTTACCTTCTGCCTTCTGCCTTCTGCCCTGGAGCCTTATTGCCACCAAAGTGTAAGTATTCAACCGAACTTGATATTAATTTATCCTTGTTTTGAAGAAATCCTTCATTTCATCATGAGGAATCTCCGATGCGCTTTTCTCGTGATTGATCCACGGAGGATCACTGTGGCTCATATGTCGCAACTTTGAGGCGTCAAACTGACCAAAAACTTCACAGACTTCTTCTAACAACTCCTTTTGAGAGTTGCTAAACCCATCAGGATTCCCATCCTTAGGCTCGGAAATATGGGAACGTCCATAACTCTTGTATGTACGATATACAGGGGGGCATACAGGTCCATGAGCCCATGCTTCAATAGCCTCCTCAAACAAGGGACTATCGAAAATAGCAAGATGAAAACCCTGAACATAATATAGAAGCTTCTGAAGCTTCATGTTGGAGATGATTGCATCGTCCTCAGCATTCATTTGAGTAATGAAATAGTTAGCCACATCAAATGCACTGAACATGGGTTTGGCTCTAAAACTTACCATCCTAAATCATAGCGCTGATACCAAATCTAGTACAAATACCCCCGTTATGTCCCTAATTAAATTTCATCCGGGTTTACTCCCATGGCTCGTAAGCGAGCAGCTAGTTGCTCAGCTCGCTGTTGAGCAAGCTCAGCTTGTTGTTGAGCTTGCTCAGCTTGTTGTTGAGCTTGCTCAGCTTGTTGTTGAACTTGCTCAGCTCGTTGTTGAACTTGCTCAGCTCGTTGTTGAACTTGCTCAGCTCGTTGTTGAGTTTGTACAGCTTTTTCTTGGGGAGTAGGTAGCAAATCTCCCTCTAAAGTAGCCCAACGTAACCAAGTTGCCTCTACATCCTTATATGAGCCTTGCCAACGTACCAAAGCTAAACCCAATTGCTGACTCACTAAGCGCTTTTGTCCATCCTCTCTTATCGGTTGATATACTCCATTTTGCAAGTTAAATCCTGCCAAATCTTCCGAATTAAAAGGGTCATACCAAAAATATTCGGGTACCCTGACATTGTCTTGATACACTTGCTTTTTCTTGTTTTTATCGATGGTAGCTGTACTTTCAGAAAGTAGCTCAATAATCACATTCGGTGCTTTTTCTTCATCCCAAACTACCCAACTGCGTCTTTCTCCTTTCGGTACTCCGAGCACGACAAACACATCAGGACCACGGAAGTCTTTATTTTTCAGTTGAGCAGCACTGAAATAAAGAAACATATTGCCGCCAACATAACCATCTTCCCGCTGAGCTAACCAAGGAAATAAGGTATCGATGAGCATTTGCATCTGCATAAAATGTCGCTGAGTTTCCATAGGAATACCGTCATCACAAGGAAGTTCATACTGAGTTGGCAGTTGAGTAATAGCGACAGGAGCAGCTTCAATCGTGACTGGTGACATTACTTTTCTCCTTTGGTTCTAACTATTTAACTTTAACGCCAACAGCTAGGCTAAGGTGGCCATTGGGGAAAAGAAATATCATGGTGATATTTCTTTATTGACCAAAATGTGCTATGGGAGTTGTTCCATCCCACCGTGGAACTGGCATCTTGCCAGTCTGTGGTGTATGAAACCGGCATCGGTGCCAATGCTAGGGCCTAATTGTTGGTATATGCGATCGCTTACAGCACCAACTTGCGCTAATTGCTCTTGGTTGGTTGCCTTGGCCTTGGTTTTATGCTATTTTTTACAGTAGGAAAATGTACGCACATATATACTGTGAGTTGCGGAAACAGGCAAGATGCCTGTTCCACGATTTTGATTGGTGAGTGCGGTTTATATCGGGATTGGTGGGCACTCAAGGGGTAATTAAAGAGTAGAAGTTGCCGAAGCTACCATGCTACTGATTTTGACACCTTCTGACAGCATCAGCATTATCAAGACCGGATACTGGTGTCGAGTTATCTACAGTAAAGTCACGGATACTATAATTACGGTTCAAGCTTTCTCCTGATCTACCAATAAGGTCAAGGTTTCCTCTCCATTTTACATCAACGTTATACTTACCAATGGTTGCCTCAAAACAAGTGAATCTATTCGGTTCTTGAGCATTGTATAGTGCTCCAATCATCGTGTTATCCCGACGAACGTAAGACACATTTTTGCCAAGCCCACTCTCGTAGAAATTATAGGGACCAACAGGTATAAGATTACTATTATATAGTTCCACCTTAGGTTCTTCTGGTATTTCTGGTTCTAGAATTTCAGTTTCTATCCCAGTACCCAGCTGTGGTTTATCGTTGATTGCTTGAATCTCAATATTGAGCGTTTCTCTATCAGTCTTCGGCTCTAAAGCACCAACTGGCCAAATAAAATTGCTAATATCTGTTGTAATCTTACCTTGATCATCAACTGTAACCGTTAGGGTGTCAGTGCCGTTAAAGTCTGAGTTGCTCTTATAGGTAATTGCATCTTTGGCACTCAGGGTTTTGTTAATTCTCTCAACTGGGCCCAATAATAAAATACTACCATCCTCGTTTGGCTGTATTTGACTGAAGATCAACCCTTCAGGAATATCATCCTGCACCTCGATAGTACCATTAGACACTTGGAGTTGAACGGCAATACCATTACTGTTAGCATCAGGATCACTCACGGTAATGCCACCAAAGGTTAGCTCGTTATCTTCATCAACAGTTTGGCTATCAGGAAGCTGAATTTCAGGAGCAATATTAGGTGTATTGATGCTAATTACTCTGTTGACTACATTACTTGTGCCACCGTCTCCATCAGTTAGCTTCAACTCTACTTTGCGAGTTCCAGTACTTGGTTGGCTGGAAACATTGCGATAAACAATCTGGTGAATAATTTTTTCCGCTGCTTCAGGATTAGCATTAGAGTTAAAGGTAATTTCGAGAGGGGTTGTGCCAATTCCACCTGTAGAAGTACCAATGACCTTATTGTCATCGGTTACAGAGTAACCATCGCTATCACTATCCTGATTCTGAGGAGTCTGATTGTAAATTTCTAGGCGATCATCGGTAGTTCCATTTTTGGTGAATTTAATAGTTAACTTGCCTTCCTCGAAGTCAAAGGAATCAATATCTTTAACTGTAACATCGCAAGCGATCGCGATCAAATCAGAACCACTAGGACAGTCAGGCAATTTAGGCAGTTCAGGTGGAGGTGGTTTTTCGAGAAGTGAATTTATTATGCCATAGAGTGAAATAATCGCATTTTTTAATAAAACTAATGCGACACCGAGGATAAATAAAATAAAGATACCCCTAGTTCCCCAAAAGAGAAGCTTCCAAATTAGGGGTGGTACTACAATATTAGTTTCGGGTTGTAAAGCCGTATTGAGTTTTTGTGAGATCGCATCAGCAGTAGGACTATCTTGCTCCGGATGCCCCTCTAAGATCCAACTAAATACTTCTTTACGATTATCGCTCAGTAGTGGAATGTTATCCCACTGCAATTGTTTAGTGTTTGCATCGTATAAGTCTTTGGAGTCTTTACCACTAAATAATATTAGTGCTGTAACAGCTAAGTCCCGTAGATCTTGAATAAATTGCTCACTGATTTCCTGATTGGCAGCTTGTTGTTGTTCTGTTTCTCCTGTAATGTACTTCTCAATCTCTTGTTCAATACCAAAATTGATTAAGACTGGTAGTTTCTTTGACTCTACCAAAATAATATTTTCAGGGGAGATATTTCCATGAGAGATCTTGTGACGGTGTAAATCAGAGAGGACAGGTAAAAGTTGATTGAGCCACGCCACAATGTCATACTCGCTCCATGTTCCTGTTTTTCTGATAGTTTCGTAAGAATCTCCCTCTACATCATTTTGGACAAGACAAAACCATTTGTCTTCACTAAAAAATTCTTTGATTCCTTGAATTTGATTATTTTTAGGTTGTTTGAGCTTTTCTAACTCATATTTGAAATTTTGTAGGGTTTGTTCAGCACTTGTGGTATCTTCACATAAAAATTTATTTAACCGATAAACTTTATGGTATTCTTGTGGATCTTCAACAAGGGATACTTTCTTATTCTGTTGTTGTAAAATTTTCTTGATCGTTCGGTAGCGATCGCGTAATTTATTCTTAGTTGCTGAATTCATAAGGTTAGCTTGTTTATAAGTTTATTTATAGAGTAGGTCACACGAGTAAAGCTATATTTTCTATAAGCATCTGTATTGACCAACACTCTCTTGTGCCAAGATTTACTTACTTGTGGGCATTTCCACATCCCATATTTTGGGTTAATGTAGTCAATTGCTTATTAGAAATGCCCACTTGACAAACTTATTGACTACCTAGATATTAATTGGGATTTGTACCTCCTTTAACTGTCTCCACAAAAATATGGATTAACGGATGATTTACTATTTGTTTAAATGTTTCAACAGTACCTGCCTGTAATGCAGCAACTAATCTTTGCTGCAACGTAGGATCGTTTTCAATTTTCTGGATGGCTTTTTGTACTACTTTTTCCCGCTCGGATACAGTATTAGTAGGGTAAGTCTGTTCAAGTTCTGTCAAAAGCTGTTGTATCTCTTTAGCAGCATCAGCCAGATTTTTGTCTGAAGCATAATTATTGTTGAAGTTAACTTGACCAGTATGTACATCCCCTTTCTCTGTATATCCACCAGCGAATTGAGGATTAGTAAATTTGTTGCCTTTGGACATGGTTATTTTCCTCTTAATTGGATGAGCAATGATTATGTAAATTATAGCTATTTCTTTTATTTATATGGCATTCAATTATTTACACTTCCGGTATAAACATTACCTTGTTCTGTATATCCTCCTGCAAATTGAGGGTTATACACATCACCATATTTTTGATTCTTTATCGTATTAGCATTAACCACAACCCCATTATTAACGATTTGTTGAAATATTTGTTCCAGTTGAGAGGTATCAACATTATAATTTTTCAGTAATTTTACTGTATTTCTAAATATAGAATCCTGAATTGCTTGCCAATACATAAATAAATCTTGTGTTCCATAGTAGTCTAAATTGGTTTTAACTTCTTGAGTTGAATTACGATAAAATCTGAAAATATAATAAATGATAATTCCTATTAGTCCAGGGATAACTAAAAACGGGCCAACAACAAACAAGATAATTAGTAAACTTGGATTAGTGATAATTTTCCCAAACTGAAAGTTTAATTTAAATCCAGTATTATTCTTAACTCCGCGACTACTTTCCAAACTACGATTAACTTCTAGATTCAGTTTTTCTGAAATAAATTCACGAAATGTGTAAAGAATACCGTAGTTATATTCTTCTTGAAAATTTGCTGCTCTTTGCTGCCGATGATTGTTGATTTTCCACATAACGGCATTAAAGATAAATGTGCATACATACCAAATAGCCAACAGAATGTATAGTCCAGGTGCTAAAATAATAGCTGCTAATAATGCTTTCAGTATTTGCAAAAATTCATTACTATCAAGGGTCGAAGTCAAACTAAACCGATCGCGATCGATACCAGGTAAAATGTAAGCAGATGATTCTACGAAAGTAATAGCTCCGATATTGTAAAACCGCAGAAAAAATGAAAGAACATAATCCCGTTCCACATCCACATATCGATAGACTCGGTATGAGCGTTGAGAACTGGCTGGTTTTTCCTGTATCCAAAGTGGATCATCTAGAGCTACTGTAGCAGGTCTAATCGTAGGTTTGGTGAGAATTTTTTGATCTGCCTCTAGCTCAAAGCCATCGACAAACAATTGGGAAAATATTTCTAAGTTTGGTAAACCTAGTCTGGAAACACCTCGATCTGCTGCTTGATAAAATTCATGATGATAAATATCAATAATTTCAGACTTCCAAGTAGTAGGTCTAGCAGGAAATTTGTTGTTGGTCAGTAGCTCTTCTTCTTCCTGTTCTGGTCGAGATTTGCGTGTAATAGGGATAGTCCAACTAGAGTTGGGAATTCGCTCTCCAGCTCCCAAAAAAGGATTATCTCCTCCGAAAATAATAATATTTTGTGAAGTCTCTTCCTCGAATATTTGTTTTCTGAAATAGTCAACTATATCACCAACCGATTTATTTTCTATCACCATAAATTCACTACTGTCTTGATAATGCTTTTTGAGAAACCTACTTGCTCTAAACCATCTCAAGTAAAATAACTCGTAAGCTGTTGTCAAGGCAGGAATCAAGGCAATGAGAAGTTGTACAGTGGTGTTCCAGCCAAAAACTAGCACTATCCAAATCTGGATTAGGGTAACCAACAAGGCAAAAATTCCATAACTCAATGAAGTGAGAACAGATTGAGTAGCATGTAGGGTAATCTTTTTTAAATCTAAGCCAGAACCTGGAATTTGAGCTTTATAGGGATCACAACGTAACTGATTGAGCAACTCAAAACCATGGAACATCCCCCCTAGATAAGCATAACCGCACAATAACCGCGTCGAGGTTTCGAGTGCAGCTGATTTGGATGTTCCACTGCTCATCCCTTCAGGGGTAGCTAGTAGGATTAAATTTCCTCCTAGATTGATATAAGTTTGACCTCTAATTGGAATTGGCGTTTCTGAAGGAATCTGACGCTTGTCGAGAAAAGTTCCATGTTCACTATTTAAATCTTGAAGATACCATTTAGACCCTTGGAGATTGTAGCTGAGTTCTAGATGTTTCTCAGAGACAATATCACCGTATGGCAGATTAATGTCAGACTTGGCATGACTGCCAACAATATAAGTGCCATTACTTGACTCAAGTGTCCAAGTTAAACCACTACGATCAAGGAGCGCAAGTTTTAATTGCATATTCTAAATGTTGTTTACTGACCAGAGAGATTTTAGATTTTAGATTTTAGATTTTAGATTTTAGATTTTAGAATTCAAACGGTCACAAGCCCCTAAATTTATGATACTGTGGGCTAATTAACTGGGGGATCAAACCCCTCACCCCAATAAAATACTTGACTAGCAAGGGTTTCCCATATTTACCCATCTCCCTATCTCCCCAAGATTTTACTAGCTTTGAGGTGATTCGCCCACAGTATCATTTATTTATGAGGTAAATCTAAAATCTTCAATCTTCAATCTTAAATTGCTTAACACTCACAACAAAAAGTTGATACCAACTTTAACTTTGGCTATTTTAGCAACTTTTGGCTCTTTTGTATATCAAAAAATGATGACTTCACAGATGTTTTTTTTGTGAAAATTACTCAGTAATATTACTGATACCAAATCCGAGTCAATTAGCCCGGTTTTGAGACAACTGCGACAACCCTGTACCAGACGTGCCAACAGCCCTACGGGCATTCTTCGGCAGGCACATCTGGTACAATTAGGATTTGGGAGCAATGCCCACCCTAGGATGCTACTCTGGGTTTCAGAGACAGGCAAGATGCCTGTTCCACAAGAAGTTAAGGAATTTTTTCTAATTTTATATTTCCAGGGGGGCGATCGCGATATTATCCCAAAAATTACGTAGCCACTTGCCATACTAAAGTTACTCCCACTAGATTAGAGGTTACTACTCCCAAGCCCATTACTTAGGGTGTGCCCCACCCTGGTCCTCGGGAGAAATGCTAATATTTCGTTGTTATTCCTGCAAGAAACCCGGTTTCTAGGAATACTGAATCGGTGTTCTAGAGAGGAAGTGTGAAGAAGAGATTCGGCTTGTGGTCAAAGACCCTGATATTCAAGCTAGCTCAAAAGGTTCGTGTTTTTTGGCCAGACTTAGTGAATGCGCGAGTTGTCGTATTGGCGACAATCTCGGTCACTACTACTCTGTTGGGATTACGCTATCTCGGTCAACTAGAGCCATTGGAACTTTTGGCCTATGATCATTTAGTGCGTCTGCGATCGCCAGAAACGGAATCAGACCCGCGCCTCCTTCTAGTTAATATTACTGAGGAAGATATTCGACTTCAAGCTTCATGGCCTTTTCCTGATCGGACTATAGCTAAGGTCTTGCATCAGCTGCAAGCCCTAGAACCAGTAGTTATTGGTTTGGATGTCTATCGTGATATTCCGGTGGAACCAGGTCATGCCGAGTTGGTTACTCAACTCCAACAGCCAAATGTCGTTACGGTTCAAAGTATGGATACTTTTAGGGGAACTCCAGCGCCTCCAGCTAGTCCCCCTGAGCAAGTTGGCTTCACCAGCTTACTAATTGACCCTGATGATGTTGTCCGCCGCAATCTTTTGTTTACCAGGAATGAGGAAGGCATTCTCTACTCTTTTTCCCTGCGCTTGGCTATAGCTTATTTAAAAGAAAGAGGTATTTCACCTCAACCTAGCCAGCAAAATCCTGACTATCTGCAACTGGGCAAATCAGTATTTGTACCATTACAGGAAAATTCTGGTGGCTATGAAAGCATTGAAACTGAAGGCTATCAGATTTTACTCAACTACCGTAGGCCAGAGAATTTGGTACGCCAGGTATCCTTGAGCCAGGTTTTGGAGGGACAAATCGAGCCTAGCTGGGTGAAAGACAAAATTGTGATTATTGGCTCCACGGCTCCCAGTCTCAAAGACTTGTTTGTCACACCTTACAGTCCGATACTCCAGGAACACTATGAAATACCTGGGGTAATTGTTCATGCTCAGATGGTGAGTCAATTACTAGATGCTGCTACCGGAGAGCGAGCGCTATTTTGGTTTTGGTCTGAATCGAAAGAAAGACTATGGATTTTGGGCTGGGTGTTGATTGGTGGGATTGTAGGTTGGGTCTTTCGTCATCCTCTGACTGTTACTCTGGGAGTTAGTACTGGTTTACTGATTCTTGGGGGTAGCTGCTTCTATATCTTTACCCTGGCTGGATGGGTTCCCATGGCATCTCCTGGTTTGGGATTTCTGATCACCATTGGTATTGTGGTTACATTCCAGTCCCATCAAGACCATGAACAACAACAGATGGTCATGAAGCTGTTGGGACAGAATACCTCACCCCAGATTGCTGATGCTCTTTGGCAAGGACGAGATTACTTACTTAAATCTGGCAAGTTACCTGGAGTCAGTCTCACTGGAACTATGTTCTTTACTGATGTTAAAAACTTCAGTACGATCTCAGAAAGAATGACCCCTGAAATTTTGCTAGAGTGGTTAAATGAACTTCTCCAAGTGCTGACTCATGAAGTGCTAGCACATCAGGGTATTGTGAACAAATTTACTGGTGATGGACTGATTGCTGCTTTTGGAGTGCCAACTCCTCAACAAGATCAGCAACAGATTGCTGCCGATGCCCAAGCCGCAGTAAGTTGTGCTTTAGTAATTAGCGATCGCCTTAAGGAATTGAACCAGAGTTGGCTCCAACGTGATTTACCCAGCATTCAGATGCGCATCGGCATTTTCACTGGTGCGCTCGTTGCTGGTAGTGTGGGGGGTAAAGACCGTTTAGAGTATGGTATTATTGGAGATAGTGTGAATATTGCCTCCCGTCTGGAAAGTTGTGAAAAGGATCGCCAACCTTGCGACTGTCGTATTCTCATCGGTTACGAAACCCTAGTGCATCTTCAGGAGCAGTTTGAAGTGGAATCCTGGGGTTGGTTAGCCCTAAAAGGCAAAGAGCAAATGGTAGATGTTTATCGGGTTGTGGGTTGGCGATGTAGGGAATAGGGAATGGGGAATGGGGAATAGGGAATAGGGAATTGGGAATTGGGAATGGGGTTATCGACAGGGCGGGTTTTGCTTCCAATATTCGGGTCAAATGGTCTAGATTCTTCCTAAACCCGCCCCTACGAGATTTGCGATCTGTGCAATATCTATAGCGATCGCATGGGAATATAAAATTAGAAAAAAATTCCGTGTCTTCGTAGGGGCGGGTTTAGAGATATTTTAACGCATTTATCAATAACGGTCGTACAAAACCCGCCCTTTACGTTAACCGGGAGGTTATCGACAGGGCGGGTTTTGCTTCAAACATTTGGGTTAAATGGTCTAGATTCTTCCTAAACCCGCCCCTACGAGATTTGCGATTTGTGCAAGCTGATATGGTAAGCGATCGCATGGGAATATAAAATTAGGAAAAATTCCGTGTCTTCGTAGGGGCGGGTTTAGAGATATTTTAACGCATTTATCAATAACGGTTGTACAAAACCCGCCCTTTATGTTAACGGGGAAGTTATCGACAGGGCGGGTTTTGCTTCAAACATTTGGGTTAAATGGTCTAGATTCTTCCTAAACCCGCCCCTACGAGATTTGCGATTTGTGCAAGCTGATATGGTAAGCGATCGCATGGGAATATAAAATTAGGAAAAATTCCGTGTCTTCGTAGGGGCGGGTTTAGAGATATTTTAACGCATTTATCAATAACGGTTGTACAAAACCCGCCCTTTACGTTAACCGGGAGGTTATCGACAGGGCGGGTAATGGGATATCTTAACGCATTTATCAATAACGGTTGTACAAAACCCGCCCTTTATGTTAACCGGGAAGTTATCGACAGGGCGGGTTTTGCTTCAAACATTTGGGTTAAATGGTCTAGATTGTTCCTAAACCCGCCCCTACGAGATTTGCGATTTGTGTAATATCTATAATGTGATTGCAGATGCCTCCCCATTTGCGATAGTCGTAAGTACCCATCAAAGTTGGCAACACCTCACCAATCACTCCTGCTTCTTCCCAAGCTTCCTTTGCCGCTGAGTCTTGAGGAGTCATTCCTGGTTCCACTAATCCTTTGGGAATAATCCAGCGTTTGCTATTTATAGAAGTAATTAGCAAGACTTCGGTGATTCCCTCTCTGAGGCGATAGGGAATCACCCCAGATTGTTTGATATACAAAGTTGGTTAATGACAAACAACAAACAACAAATAACAAACAACAAATAACAAACAACAAACAACAAACAACAAATAACAAACAACAAATAACAAACAACAAACAACAAATAACAAACAACAAACAACAAATAACAAACAACAAAAGTGGTATTATGATTTCGTTTATCCCCATAGAACAAGGCAATATTATTGGCTTAGAAATAGACGGCAAGATTGAGACTAGCGATATTGAGCAAATAATTGGGTTGGTTGAGGAGAGGTTAAAATCCTATAAGCCGCTTCGTTTTTATGTTCAAGTCAAAAGCCTGAAGGGAATCTCTGTGGAGGCATTTTGGGAGGATTTGAAATTTGGGTTGCAACACCTGAAGTATTTTGAGAGAAAAGCTGTAGTTTGCGAAGTAAGTTGGTTGATGAAGATGGCTGCTGCTAGTAGTAAACTTTTTCCCAGTATTGAAACTAAGTGCTTTTCTTGGTCTGAGCAAGAGCAGGCGATGGAGTGGATTAAGAATTAATAAAGAGACGCGGGGACGCGGGGACGCGGGGACGCGGAGAAAGGAATTTTCATGCATGGTGGTGAAAAAATTTTTTCATGGGGACTGCCTTGCAGCCTCCTGTCTCCTGCCTCCTGCCTCCTACATTAGGAACCAACAACAACATCTGCTGGCAAGTATTTGTCAATTACTTGACGGTACTCGCTCTTTTGCTTGACTCCCCGGAATTCCTTGACTAACTCCTTATCCTTAAAAAATTGTACAGTCGGTGTGCCAATGATCTGAGCATTTTCGGCAATTGCTCGGTCTTGCTCAATATCAATCTCTACAAAGTGAACCTTACCCTCATATTCATCCACTACCTTATCCAACATCGGCTTAAGGATATGACAAGGACCGCAGCTAGGGGAGATATACTTAACCATAAGCAAGCGATCGCTTTCATGGAATAGTTTACGTAGGGCATAGCCTCCGAGATGGCGGGTTGCAGTAAGTTCAAAGGTTTCTGCTGTATCGGCTAGAGGTTTTTCCTCAGTTACTTCTGCTGCTGGTTGCTCAGATTCTGGTTGCTGATGATACTCCTGAATTAAGTCTTGAGCAGAAAGCCACCTTTCCGCCAACAATGCTGCCATACAGCCGGTGCCAGCAGCGGTTATGGCTTGACGATATTCATGATCCTGGACATCTCCAGCAGCATAGACCCCTTCGACACTGGTTGCTACGGAATCAGGCTTGGTGACAATGTAACCCACCTCATCCAATTCTAGTTGTCCTTGGAACAAGGAAGTATTGGGAGTGTGACCAATAGCGTAGAATAATCCTTTAGCTGGGATATCCTTTTCCTCACCAGTCTGATTATTCCGGACTTTGACCCCCGTCATCCGCTGATTTTCACCAACCACATCTACTGCTTCAGTATTCCAATGTACAGTAATTTTCGGATTATTCAGCACCCGGTCCTGCATAGTTTTACTGGCTCGCATCACCTCCCGGCGCACCAGTAGATGCACATGAGAGCCGTATTTAGTCAGATAGACTGATTCTTCAGCTGCCGAGTCCCCGGCACCGATTACCACCAACTCTTCCCCTTGGAAAATCGGTGTCGCACCATCACAGATAGCACAAGCGGAGATCCCCCGGCTCCAATATTCAGCTTCGCTGGGTAAATGCAAGCGTTTCGCTGTCGCACCAGTAGCAATTACGATACTATGGGTTTTAACTTCCCGTTCCTGGGAACGGACAATAAAAGGACGTTGGCTCAAATCAACGAAAGTGACATCTTCCGTATAACATTGAGTTCCCCAGCGTTCAGCTTGAGCCTTCATTTGTGCCATCAGCTGGGGTCCAGTAATCCCGGCGGGGAATCCAGGGAAGTTCTCGACTTCAGTAGTGGTCATTAATTGACCCCCAGGGATTCCTCCCGCTTGGAAACCCTCAAACATCAATGGTTTGAGATTGGCTCTGGCGGCATAAATAGCTGCTGTGTAGCCAGCGGGACCAGAACCGATAATTACGAGATTTTCTATGGTTGAGTTAGACATATTTATAGATGAACTCATAACGACTACGCTTAATTTATTGTAACTGATTCTCAGAAGATCACAAGTTAGGAAATCATCAGCATTTGGTGGTTTTAGTGGAAGATTGAGGTAGTGGTTATTGAATCAAGAATGGAAGGACAAGCTGCTGAATACCTGAGACAAGGGAAGTATGGTAAAGCTATCAGTCTCTATGAGCAATTTGTTGAGGCTGACACCACTGTAATGTCTAATTATTGGTATCTGGGATTGGCTCAATTGCTAGCAGGAGAAGTAACAGAAGCACAAGCTATTTGGTTTTGTGCGATCGCTCAGGGAACTCCGGAGGACATGGAGCAGTGGTTGGTAGAGCTAATTACCATATTAGATAGTACAGCACAGAGACTTCTCGGTGAGCGCAACCTACAACTAGCTACAGAAATTTATTGGCAAATTCTGGAATTGGATGCCAATCAGTACGAAACTCACTACAATTTAGGACGGGTGCTAGCACAGCAGGGAAACTTTGATGAGGCAATTGCCTGTTGGCAGAGGGCAATTGAACTCAAGCCTGATTTTTGGCCAGCATTTCAAAATCAGGGACAGGTACATCAAAAACTAGAAAATTTTCCAGAAGCTATCACCTGTTATTCCCAGGCTTTAGATATTAAACCAGATTTGACTGAAACTTACTACAATCTGGGATTGTGCTTTTTACAACAAGGCAGCTTAGATAATGCTATTGCTAGTTTTCAACAAGAGATTGAGCTTCAACCAGACTTGGCAGCAGCCTATGGTGATTGGGGAGGAGCTCTTCTCCAAAAAGGTAAGCTGGAGGAAGCTATTGTCTGTTGGCAACAGGCAATGAAGCTGCAACCAAGTTTTGCAAGAGCTTACTGTCATCTGCGAGATAATCAAGTAGTCCATCCAGAAAGAAAAGCTTATGCCTGTCTATTAAACTCTCTCCAGATTGCACCAGTCTCAGCAGAAACCTACTTTTATTTAGGTCTTGCTCTAACTAAACAAAGTAATTTAACGGTAGCACAGCGGCAACAGGGAGCGATCGCCGCTTATCAACAAGCGATACGTCTGCGACGAGAATCACCTTTAGCTTACTTGGAGTTGGGCAAAATTCTGGCACAAACAGGAAATTTAGATGGAGCTATTGCCGCTGATCAACAAGCAATACTCCTGCAACCCAATTCCGCAGTAGCCAAACTTGAGTTAGGGAAATTATTAGCAAACAAAGGAGATCAGATAGCTGCGATCGCATTTTACCAACAGGCAGTGCAACTTAAACCAGATTTGGCTGAAGTCTGGTTGTACTCGGGGAATGCTCTGGCAAAGGTTGGTAAGTGGGATGAAGCGATTGAATATTACCAAAAGCAACTGCAATTGCAACCAGGTTTCGTGGACGCTTACTGTAATTTGGGTATTGCCCTAGCTCAGGTAAATCAATCTAACGAGGCTATCCGCTGTTTCTCTAAAGTGATGGAGATTAACTCAGACCTTGCTTTATCCTTAGACCAAGTTATGCTTAATCTTTGTGAGCAAGGGAAAATAAGTAAGAAAACTTTAGAATTACAGGGAGTATTGCCAGTTGACGTTCCCCAGAGTTGTTACGAATTAACTAAAGATTGGTTAGCTAACCAGTCGGTTAAGAAAACGGGTTTATTGGGAAAAAATGCTGATATTTCCTTGTCTTCTTCAGGAGAAACCCAGTTTCTAAGATATTCCCCTATTTATCCCCAAAATATCATTCCTTTAATCCCGCCGAGGACACCAGAGGAAGCTATACATTTTAGCTTTCGCTTTGGCAATCAAATTGAGTTGCCTGCATCTTTTGTGGCTGTGATTCCCGAAGGACGTTTTTGGTTGAATAAGAAAGAGTCTGCAAGTGCTGTCATTACCGCAGATAATCAGCTTCTAGGAGACATTTCTCCAGAATTTCCCATTTTAAGTCCAGGACATCCAGATATGCATTCCAGCAAGCATTCGGTTTTTTCTTTGGGGAAGTTACCACCTATTCAGAGGGTAGAAGGAACGGTAGCTATTTTAGCTGGTCTGTTAAATGACTTATACTTCCATTGGATGTTAGATATATTGCCCCGTATCGAATTGTTGCATCAAAGTGGCATCGAGTGGGGAGCAATCGACTATTTTTTAATTAGCAGTTGTCTCCCCTTCCAGCAAGAGACATTGCAGGCTTTGGGTATTCCCAAAACCAAAATATTAGAAACAGCTGAGTATCCCCATCTCCAAGCCACTAGATTAGTAGTTCCCTCTTTCCCTGGTACTGTCGCCTGGATGCCACCATGGGTGTGCAATTTTCTCAGAAGGACATTTTTAGATAAATGCGAGGCGGGAACTCTTAATAGACAACAGCCAACAGGGGACAAAAGTATGGAGATTCAAACCCCACCTAAAGAACTTTTCCCTTCTGCCTCCTGCCTCCTGCCTCCTGCCTTACAAAAAATAGAACGTCTTTACATCAGTCGTCAATCTGTAGCCAACCGTCTAGTTATCAATGAAAAGGAAGTTATCAGCTTTTTGGAGCAATTTGGTTTTACCAGTGTCTCTCTCGAATCAATGTCAGTCCGACAACAGGCAGCATTATTGGCTCAGGCTCAAGTTGTGGTAGCACCTCACGGCAGTGGTTTGACGAATACGGTATTCTGTAGTCCCGGTACTAAAGTGATCGAAATCTTCTCCCCCAACTATGTGTACCATTGCTACTGGCTCA
>JAAHGR010000011.1 GCA_010672425.1 Symploca sp. SIO2E6 | reverse complement strand
GTGACGATTAAGCGCAAAACGCCGTGCATGGAGGGGTGATGGGGACCCATGTTCAACACCATGGGCTCAGTTCTAGTCTCGATTTTTGGCATATATTGATCGGTTCCCCTAACTTTTAGCCTTTAGCTTATTTTATAGCCGTTGGTTGTTGGTTGTTGGTTGTTTGTTGTTTGTTGTTTGTTGTTGGTTGTTTGTTGTTGGTCATTGATCGTTATATAAGGTTGGCTGCATGAGTGTGGAAGCCATGCCAGACAAGGATTTTAGTCTTTTTTACCTAAGCTCGATCCTTGGTTTTTGTTTCTTTTGGCCTAACAACCTTGCACCTTCGTGGGAAATCCCTAACACCTAACACCTACTACTGGCAGGATGCTAGTTCCACCTACCGCACGCACTACAAGGTTTTTTTAACCGAGCCCATGATAAGATTAGCCGGATAGCCCAAATGCGGGATTAACCAATCTGGTGTCTCGCCATGCCAACCAATGCGCAGAGATCGCACACTCATGTAAGCAACAAGGTTTAGATATAGAGACAATTATGGCCATCACCAAACTGTCTCGGGAAGAGATCGAAGCTTTGTAAGCTTCAAACCTAGGAAGCAGTGAAGATATCCCCGTGGAACTGGCATCTTGCCAGTCTTATTTGTGGTATTATTAGATAATGGAAAACGTGTGCGCTTATATAAAGTGTCCTCAGGTTAAAGTGCAAGCGATCGCTAACCCTAATAAGTCATGCTTCTTTGTTGGAAAGCGATCCACCTAACACCCATTGGTGACAAATTAAGGCAAAAATGTCTTTGTCAAGAAAGACGCACCGGACGCACCGGACGCACCAGACGCGGAGATGGAGAGGGTGAGCGAAATTTTGCGTGGTATTTCAATTCTCCGCGATCCGCGTATCCGCATTGTGTACGATCAATTAAATGGTTGATAAACAGCAGCAGGAGTATGATCCCAATTGACTTCCACCACCAAATCTACCAACCCAGGATTTTTAGTAAGAGGCGTGATGAATAACTCAGGATGGAGAGATTTCCAAAAATACTCGACAAACTGACTAACTTGGGTATCACTCATCCCCGATTTCCCTGTAGCAATCATCTCTTGTTCCGCCTGCAGTCGCCACTGTTTACTCAGGCGGTAGTCTATTGGATAGAGTACTATCAGCCGATCCAAATATTCCCACAAAGGTAAATAATCCTGGAGTCGCTCATTCATCTCCCGCGCAAACAACCTGTCAGCCGGAGTTTGAATCGATGCTGGTGTATTCTGAGCAAATACTGCTGGATTGAGGGGTCGAACCCCAACCATCCAACCTTCAAATAGTACAATATCAACATTTTCTACCAATTCAGTGCCCCTGCGGTCTCCAATACCTCCCCAAGCCGATTTATCAAAGCGAGGTACTGCAATTGGTGCTTGCTGGTTTGGCTGACGCAGTTGTTCTAAAAGCTGCAAACCTAACTCCACATCATGGGTTCCCGGTGGTCCTCGCCAGAGCAGGCGGGGGTCTTCTTGTTGCAGGCGTTGCCGTTCTTCATAGGTTTTGTAAATGTCATCTATCGAAAGACTGATACTTTGGCAACCTAGGTGAGCCAGAATCAAATGCAGGACAGTTCCTAAGGTAGTTTTACCTGTTCCTTGTCCCCCCAATATACCCTGAATCAGAGGACGCCCCAACTGTTGTCGCCATAACACCAATTGCCTTGCTAGGGGAAGCCAGAGATTCCAGAGGGAGGAGATTGCTTGTTGTTTAGTTGTCGGAGAATTAAAAGACGGTAGTGAGAGTACTTCCGCAGCAATACCTTGGAAAAGATGAGCTCGCTCTTCAATGATTTGCTTGACATTTAGTGATGTAACACCAAACACTTTGGCTCTGGACTTATCTGCCAAAGTCTCAGTTACTAGGTGTTGATATTCTACTTCCTTAGGAGTCTGTCCTGCTAACCAGTTATTGAGGATTTGATTTAGGTAATGCACAACGGCTTAGCTAGGGTTTGTTGAATGAGTAATGAGTAATGAGTAATGAGTAATGAGCAGCAGTTGGACTTCAGTCCAAAAAGAAGATGAGAAACAATTCTCTTCCCTACTCCCTACTCCCTACTCCCTATTACCTATTCCCTATTCCCTTCTTTCTCAAGAGTAATGGTATGGTTTACACATTCATGTAGCAGACCCTAGCTAAAGGTTTGTCGGGGATGGGAGCAGTTAAGTTCCTAAAAGGCAAGGCTGAACAAGAACAGGCTTTCCAACTACCTTTAACAGGAACTGTTAACAATTGGCATATTCCTCCTCTACGTCCGGTAAGTTGATAGTAGTAGCAATTTCGACAATTACTCAACTTAAACATGCACAATCTCCCATCACAATCGAACTGATGTCAACCCAAAAAGCCGATATTTATCTAATTTCAGGTCATCCTGAGTTTCACATACCTCTAGCTTACTTAAGGAATTATTAATTTTTGCAGAAAACACAAAATTCGTAACACTCTATGAAACGATTATTAACCGAACCGTATTTGGATAGGGGAATGGGTGTGCCATAAATCACAAGAGAAGCATCGTCAAGTCATAACAACAAATATTTACAAAAAGTTACGCTTGTTTACATACAAGCGCAATTGCTTAAATGGAATGCCTTAGAGACTTCTTGCACTAGAACCACCTTTTACCCATGGAACCTCAACAGCCTCAGCATTACCATAGCCATCAACTTCCCTCTGGTGACCTTTTAGCCATCCTATTTTTTCTGATGGGAGCACTGCACCTTTATTCATTTAGGCGATCGCAACTGGCCAAACGTTAATCTGCTTGGTTTAATATAGATCCCTCAACGAAGGTCAGAAACACTCCCAATTCTCTATTCCCAATTCCCAATTCCCAATTCCCCGTTCCCAAGTTGCATGAAAGTTTAAACAAACTCAAGCCCCAGTTTGTTGGTAATACTGCTGTATATCCTGGATGGTAAACAAGGCTCGAAACTGAAGTCCTTGTTGTTGGTACAATTCACCTCCTCCTTGTTGCCTGTCAACCAAGGCAATTATCTCTTGTACTGTATAACCAGCACTATTGAGGCGTTGCACTGCTTTGAGAGCCGATTGTCCGGTGGTTACGACATCCTCCAACACCACCACCTTGGTCTCTGCTGGTAGAGGAGGACCCTCGATATAGGCCCTCGTACCATGCCCTTTTGGCTCTTTACGGATAATCAAACCAGGGATCGGTCGGTTCTCATAAGCAGAAACCACGGTTACTGCACTGACAATAGGATCTGCTCCCAGGGTCAAACCAGCCACGGCTTGAGTATCAGCTGGCAACATAGATAAGAGCAAACGTCCCACGGCTAATGCTCCTTGGGGATGGAGGGTTACCCGCTTGCCATTGATGTAATAGGAACTGTGCTGTCCAGAAGAGAGAATAAAATCACCCTCCTTGTAAGCTAATTTACCAAACAACTCCAGCAACAATTGGCGCAGAGCAGTTAAATCCGTTGAGACTTCAGGGTAAAGCGGTAGTTGGATATTGTCGAGCATGATAGAAAAGGACTTAGTTGGACTTATTGAAGGCAGGAGCAGGTTTGGTGAAGATGCTGACCATCTCAGATATTATTGAGAAAAAGTGAGAGTGAGTATTATGCAAATGCAGTTAGCCAGATTGTTCAGTGCATTAGTTCTTACTGCTGCTTCTAGTTTAGGAGCTTCTACAGCAATAGCTCAAACGGAAACCGAGCAGTCAGATTTTGAACCAGTCCGTCTAGAAACCATTCCCGAAGCCTTTGACAGAACCTTTTTTGAGGACTCTGGAACCTTTTACTACAATCGCAATATCTGGCGTCAAGCAAATTATATTTTGGGCATCACTGGTTTTCCCGATGTTGAACTCGAGAGCGATGCTCATAGCCTCAATAAGCTCTATAACGAAGTGCTAGAACAACAGGTGTCGAGTGACCCGATAATTCGCACACCTGACTTACCGAACCCTTTCAATACTAGTATCAGAAGTATTTCTCAACCCCGCCGTGCTATTAATCGGTTAGAGGGTGTTGAGTTTATCCTTGAGACAGTGCCAGTGCGGTAGGGAATTGGGAATTGGGAATTGGGAATTGGGGATTGGGGATTGGGGATTGGGAATTGGGAATTGGGAATTGGGCAATAGTGACAAGTTAAAGGGTCGTGCATAATGTCTAAGTACTATATAGAGTGTTTTGAGTTTCAAAACACTCTATATAAAGAAAAATCCAAAGAGGAGAACAATTGTATTCTTCTTCCTCACCTCTCCATCTCCGCGTCCCCGCGTCCCCGCGTCCCCGCGTCCCCGCGTCTTCCTTATCTTCCCCAGCGGAAGTCCTGAATCCAGGGTGCAGGAGTTGAACCTGCCTAGGGCGAATTATGAGTTCGCTGCCTCAACCGCTCGGCCAACCCTGGTTACTCTTCTTGAGAAAGACCTGCTAATCCTAAAATTCTCATAGTTGAGGCATTTTGGCAAGCAGTATTTCATCAAGACAATAAAGGACTCCATCCCATTCGTTGGATGACCCCATAAACTATTGTAAACTAAGTTGGGTGACAACGGACAGTTGATGAGCTCAGCTAGGTGAGTGAAAAAAAGGGTGGGGGGAATGAGCAACCGACGCAGAGACGCGGGGACGCTCCTAATTGAAAGAGAGAAACACTATTTCCTAACTCCTTCTACCTCCTACCTCACCTCCTGCCTCGGAGCCTCTTGCAAAAGTGTTTCTCGAGAGGTGAAGAAAGTTTCCACTCTTGTATTCAAACTAGACTATCCTTAATGTAAAACAGTTGACAGCTTGTAAGCAGACATGGCATACAGTCAAACTGTGAGGCAATTGATCTAACTTAAATCACTGATGAAATTAAACTCAACTGTGGCGCTGACCTTACTTCTTCTAGCAATGATGTTAGGGGCAGGTTTTGTGAGCGCAATGTGGGGATTTACTCTCGGTCATCAAGCCCTTAAAGGGGTTACCCAGCCGGATATCCGCCCCACCAAAAAGCTAGCAGGTAACCAGAAAGCCGCTGATGCTCAAAAAGCTCAGGAAGGGGTGGCTGTGTTACAAGAAGAAAATATTCTGAGGGATGTCAAAGAGTACATTAATAAAAAAGGTAAGGAAGAACCAAAAGATAAACCAAAAGAACAACCAAGCAATTCTACCCAAACAAAGGATAAGTCTTCGTCTGAGACATCGGTAACAGAGGCATCACTGACAAGCAACAGTTCAAACGTTGACTTACCCATCAAAAGTCAAGATCAGGGAGTAACCTTAGAGGTACGTTCTGCTAATCAGCAGGGAGGTTCTTTATTGCTGAATGTTAGCTTAAAAAATGAGGGGGGTAATGCAGTACGCTTTCTTTACAGTTTTCTGAATGTTACCGATGATCAGGGTCGTGCCTTGAGCGCGATTACCGAAGGCTTACCGGGAGAATTACCTGCCGATGGACAGGAATTTTCGGGCACAGTAAGTATCCCTACTGCTTTACTAGAAGACTCCAAGAAGCTCTCACTGACACTAACAGATTATCCTGATCAAAAGCTTCAGTTGAAAATGTCTGAGATTCCTGTAGTGAGGTAATGTGTTGGAAAGGTTGTCATTTGTCCTTTGTTATTTGTCATTTGTCATTTGTCCTTTGTCAGGGTTTGAACCGTACAACGAAGGATGAAAATTTCTGGTGTCTCCTTGTCTCCCTTGTCTCCTTGTTTCCGCATCCCCTGTCTCCCTTGTCCCCGTGTCCCCTGTCCCCGCGTCCCACTGTCTCCACATCCGGTATTGGGAATTGGGAATTGGGAATTGGGAATTGGGAATTGGGAATTGGGAATTGGGAATTGGGAATTGGGAATTGGGAATTGGGAATTGGGAATTGGGAATTGGGAATTGGGAATTGGGAATTGGGAACAGGCTACTTTCAGATATGATGGTTAAATTTTTTCATCGGGACTGCCTTCTACCTCCTGCCTCCTGCCTCCTGCCTCCTGCCTCCTGCCTCCTGCTTCATGCCTCCTGCCTTGGAACCTTATTCCTCAAAAAATTCCCCTTTAGCAATCAGCATCACCTTACCCCCCACCGACACATCTATCCGATTATCATATCGCTGTGCTCTCAGTAATAATAGAGAAGGTCTACCAATCTCATATCCTTGCTCAACACGAATATCTACAGACTGATTCCCAAAGTAGGAATGTTCTACTAGATATGCAGCCAAACAGCCATTGGCACTACCGGTTGCTGGATCTTCTGGAATACCCAAATAATCAGCAAACACCCGGACACTTAGGTCATTTTCTGGAGCATAGGTTTCTGGGCAAAATACTAAGATTGCTTTGGCTTGAGTCTGAGCTACTAATTGAAAATATTTATCTTTGTTAAGATTAATCCGCTTGAGAGTTTCTTGGTTGGTTAAAGGAACAATAATGAACGGAGTACCTGTAGAAACTTCTTGAATAGGAAAGCGAGCATCAAGATCATATAAGTCTAGATTTAACACTGCTGCTAAGGAAGCAGCATCCAACTTTTGCTGAAAACTAGGTGGATTTTGACGCATCCAGAGAACTTCACCATGATCCTTACTGTTGTGCCAAGTTACAGGAATTTGCCCAACTGGTAAATTCAATTTGACTGTTGCCACTGGCTGCTTAATAATTTCTTTTTGAATAATGTAAGCAGTACCCAAAGTAGGATGACCAGCAAAGTCCAATTCTTTGCGAGGTGTAAAAATGCGGACATCATAACCACCTTGTTGCGGTTGTGTTGATGTGATAAAAGTAGTTTCGGAATAATTCACTTCTTTGGCAATTTGTTGCATCTGAGCCTCAGAAAGTGATAAGACCTGGCCATTGGGGCCCTCAGCTTCGCCATTGGTGAAGACAGCAAGCTGATTACCGGTATATTTCTCAACTGCAAAAACATCAACAATGTAAAAAATTAATTTTTTCATATTCGTCTTCACTGGGAATATCTTCACCGAAAGAGGCAGAAAGCCTATGCTTTCAAGATCATATCGGCATAATTGCCCATAACAAAAACTTCTGGTGCGTCCGGTGCGTCCGGTGCGTCAGTCCTAACTAGGGGGCTTCAACCCGACATGATATAAGGATAAGAGGGACAGTCTCCCTTCCCTTGGTGATTGGTCATTAGTCAGAAAATCCTTGGTACTTAATCAGGGATCATTCGGAATATTGATCTATTGATCCCGAACTTTTGTATACTATCCTACAGCTTTACTTGCCGTAGTGCATTTACATAATTCACAATTTTATTGCATCATGCCATTTTCTGGACTTTTTTGGTTAACCTCCTGGATGAGCTGTTTACTGGCTTCCAGTGAAACTCTGTTAAAAGTACCTGATTACCTAGTCAGTACTTTCCCTGAAACTGTTCTATCCGCTGCCAGTAGTCCGTTGGAGCGACCACATACTCAAACTTTTCTGACCCAGCTTTACCCAAGAGTTGGGTTTTCTAATATTTCGGTGTCCGGTGTCTCTAGCCTGCCGTTGGAGCTAGCTACAGGCAATTTACTTCGCTCTCAGTATTTCCAAGCAACTGCTCGTTCAACTGCTCCTGTTACGAATGTTGCTAACCAGGGAAACCGACAAACTCTAGAAAATAGATTCTGCCGTCCTGAGTCCGAAACGAAAACCAAGCCTAAAGCAGACTTTCTGCTTACTGCTACAGCAACGCCTGCATCTGCTGCACTCAGTCAAACATCTACTAGTGATGACTCCAAAACAAAGCTCTCTGAGCAGATTTTGCAGGTGATGCAGAATTTATTTTCTTGGCGTAAACGAGTTGAACCTGTGACTGAGGGGTTGAGCAATTCGGTGGCAGTAATCAGCACTCACTCCCCGGCACCAGTTAAGGAAAAACAACAAGGACGGCGTGTCAAGCGAGGCTTTTGGAGATACTCGCAACATCTTACCGGTGAAGCAGTTGCTCCTGCCACCTCTGAAGAGCCAGAGCAGTTTAATGTGCAGGTGAAGGGAAAACCAATTGTGCAACTTCCCAAACAGCGACAAGCTGAAGCGCTTGCCCAAAAACTGAAGCAATTCTTTGCTGAGATACCTGAGTCGGAGTTTAACCCCTCAACCATTGAACCAGCCTTAGTAGCTGGTGAACCAGTAGTTAAAGGAGGCGATCGCATTATATTTAAGGTGGAGGATATCCTAGCCAAGGATTTAGACAGCAATCAAGAACTACTTGCCATCGAATGGGCGAACAATCTTCGTCTAGTTTTGGGACAAGAGCCTTTGAAGTTGGTCGAAGCTCAAAGACGAATGTACAAGTTAGTAGAGACTCCCAAGAAAGTGGAAGGGGTAACTTCTTGGTACGGAGGTTATTTTCACGGGCGCACTACTGCTAATGGAGAACAGTATAATCAACATGCCTTTACCGCTGCCCATCCTTCCTTGCCCTTTGATACCTATTTGAAAGTGAAAAACGGCAAAAATGGTGATTCTGTGATTGTGCGGATTAATGATCGAGGTCCTTATATACCTGGTAGGAACTTAGATTTGTCTTTGGGGGCAGCTCGTTGTATTAATAGTGAAGAAACCGGGGTAGTACCTTTTGATGCAGTGATCATGGTAACTAACTCTAATCTCGACTAATCCCTAGGAGTTTCTCCGATTCTTCGCCAAAGAGTAAAACCTAAAAGCAAAATAATGCTAACCGAAGTAGTGTGGATTACCACCCCAGTCATACCTTGCAGTTTCATTGCCAGCAAATTAGAGAGCAAAGCAATTGTCCACAAAATCAAAGCAGCATGGCGTTGAGATAAACCCCAGTCTAGTAAGCGGTGGTGTAGATGATCCTTACCAGGGGTAGTGAGGGGATTTTTCCCCACTATCAACCGCCGTACAAATACCTGGGTAGTATCCAGTACTGGCAAGAGCAAAAACAGAACTGCAGGTACTAGAGCAAAGATCGTGGTAACTTTCAGATGACCTAAAATGCTGGTAGCAGCCAGCAGATAGCCGAAGAAGTAAGCTCCTGCATCTCCCATAATAATCCGGGAAGGGTGAAAATTGTGTCGCAAAAAACCTAGTGCCGCACCTCCCAAAGCTGCAAGAAGTAGAGTCGCTGCGGCACGGGAGGGAAATTGGGCAGAAACAGCCAATAGACTCATGGCAGTGATAAAGCTAACTCCCCCAGCTAAGCCATCCATTCCATCCATAAGGTTAATGGCATTGGTTATTCCTACTACCCACAACACCGTCAGTAAAATCGAGAAGAGTGAGTCAAGGGGAGTACCGAAACTAGCCTCAATACCAGTACCGCTAGCCACTAGCAAAAGTGCTGTGACAATCTGTGTTGACAGGCGAAACATGGGGGGTAAACCAAACTGGTCATCAATAAAGCCTACCAGTACTAAGATGGAACCCCCTAAGAGAATTGTCAGCACTTGAGCCAACACTGCTTCGAGTACAATTGGTCTCAACAGAGTTGCCAACACCAAGGCGGCGACTACCCCTGCGTAGATAGTTAACCCTCCGACATTAGGCAAAGGTTCCTTGTTAAGTCGTCGCGAGTTGGGTTGGTCTGCCCAACCAACCTCTAAAGCAAAGGAACGTACTGTGGGAATAAAACGCCAAGTTACTCCCCAAGCTAAACCAAAAGTTAAGATGACCGCCAGCCAGCCAGTGCCTCTGGGGTCGGCAATACCGATAGACTCAAAGAAGCTGTACATTAGATTCCCACACTAATATTTCCATCTACTGAACTTACGTTCTCACACAATCGAGTAGGGTGGGAAGCACAAAGCTAACGCACCTTCTACTGGTATTTTCATTTAAAAGTTATATCTGTCCGGGTTTTTTTGAAGAGCTATCAGCACCTCAGCACTTCAGCACCTCATACCAAATCCGGGTTAATCACCCCCGTTTTAAACAAACCGCGAAATCCTGTAGAGACGTTGCATGCAACGTCTCTACAGGGTAAAATACAAAGGGGGTATCTGTGCCGGATTTGGTATCAGCTATCAGCTGTAAAATCAGCAGCAGCACCAACCAAAGTTAATAATGGCCCACTTTGGTCATTACCATTCACTGCTAAATCACTATGACACAAATAAACTCGCTCCCCAACACGACCTAATAAATCTCGCAAAATCCGCTGCAAGCGCTGTTCATCCGCTTTAGTTCTATCTTCCTCTGTCCAAGGTTGTCCTGACCACTCCTTGAGAAACAAAGGAGCACCAAACAGAGTAGCAGCTCCACCAATTTCCCACAGGTGAGAACTAGCATCCAGCCAGAAGTGCCAACGGTGGAAGCGCCGACTAGCACGGTATTGAAAGATAGTTGCCAGGGTCACAGCATTTTGGGCACCAGTAAGAGAACGGCGTACAGGGTAAGGATTAGCCGTAACCGTGCCATGACGCAACATTAAAATAAAATTGGTAATTGTTTGGGAATTGGGAATTGGGAATTGGGAATTGGGAATTGGGAATTGGGAATTGGGAATTGGGAATTGGGAATTGGGAATTGGGAATTGGGAATTGGGAATTGGGAATTGGGAATGGGAAATATCTCCCTTGTCTCCGCGTCCCCGCGTCTCCGCGTCTCCGCGTCCCCGCGTCTCCGCGTCTCCGCGTCCCCCAATCCCTCCTTCTTGCTGAATACTTTCCCGCAACCTTCCAGCCACTTCCCAGTAATGTTGAGCTGTTTCCATCAATTCCCGTAGTGCTGCTAGTTGCTCGTAAGGCAAATTGCTGCCATTCCACAAAAATTTCTGAATTGCACGATCGAGAAAGGCAACACAGGAGGGGATGAGACGCTGTTGTTGTTGCTGCCGCTGTACTTCTAACCATTCTACAATTTCCGAGTAAGCAACTGTTGCTCGATGTCCTAACCGATCCCAACGGGGAAAACTAGCTGCTGGTAGTAGACGTGGTTCCTCAGGATCGGGAACATAACAGTTATCTGCTAGTAAACCTGCTCGTACTGGATCAATACTCGGACTGGTTGGGGGGATTTCCTGGTTACTTGCCGATACTTCTGACTTCTGACTCAGAACCACAAGCATTTGTGCGATCGCGTCTTTGTCTACTAACCTGCCTAAACCTGGATATACTAAGGCCAGTAATGTTAGCAAGGCACAAATCATGGGGGAACTAATCAGGGGACGCTGAGCATTGAGAGGTTCTACTGCTATACCTTGGCTAGTCAAAATTTCTGTAAGAGAGTAGCGAGCGATCGCATCTAAACCTGGAGCAATTACCGCAATTTCTCCTGGCTGCACTTGTCCAGATTTTACTGCTTCGATGATTATTTGAGCAGTTTGACGCAATAGTTGAGCACGGGAAGTAGTTTGCAGTGACTGTACGGACTCTGGTAGTCCCGTCAGGAACATAGGGTCACTGACTAATTCCACCATAATATTGCCTAATTCCCCGGCCATTGAGCTATTGACAGATGTATTTAAGGTTTCTACTTGACAACGGGATGCCAAACCAGCTACATAATTAGGGTCAGCATTCAATCCTAAACGTACCTGCCCATCTAGATTGTAGGTAAAAACTCCCACTGCTCCTTGATCTAACAAGTAGTCAAATAAATCCCGAGCGATCGCAGGATAATCATCTACATCATCTGCTAGTACTGCCTGATACCGTTGCTGTAAATGCTGCTGGTAAGTAGGATGAGGTAACAAATGACGCCAATAAAGCTCAGCAATAATACTATAGGTAAGTA
Source organism: Symploca sp. SIO2E6 (assembly GCA_010672425.1). Taxonomy (GTDB): domain Bacteria; phylum Cyanobacteriota; class Cyanobacteriia; order Cyanobacteriales; family Coleofasciculaceae; genus Caldora. The sequence continues at coordinate 8,472 of JAAHGR010000011.1, read as the reverse complement.
ATCCCCTAGTTAGACACCAATCCTTCCAGTAGGAAAGCATCTGTCCGATACTTTCCCAAGTTAGTAATGTCCCTTCTAGTTCTGTTAGACCTTCTTGTAGAATAGTCGGGATGTCTTCTATCGGAGTCCCACTCACTGCTGCCAAGAGCAACAAGTCCAGGATACGGCGCACTCTTTTATACTCATTCGGTCCTAGTAATTCTAGATGAGCTTTGTCTAGTTCTGAGTGCCACAGTTGAGTTGCCAACTCCTGCTCAGTTTCTGGACGCAATCTTAGGGGAAATTGTGCCCTGAGATTCAACTCCTGAATCAACAAAGGCCAAAATAGCCTCACCTCGTCTTGGAAAAATCCCAAAGGTGTCTTGGCAAGTACTGGATAACGTCCCTGGATTGCTATAGTTAATTGGTCAGCTAAATCACGCCGATTATCGTCATTAGCTGCAAACACTAAAATTGCTGGAGCCTGTTGACGATCCTTAGGCAGTCGATAAACTCTATCTGACTTACCCAGTCCCCCCTCCACCCATTGGCGAAACTGAGTTATGAGGCGAGTTGTCTTGCCACTACGAGTTGACCCAGTAATCCAGATTGAATGTTTGTTGTTTGTCATTTGTTGTTTGTTGTTTGTTGTTTGTTGTTTGTTGTTTGTTGTTTGTTGTTTGTTGTTCGTCGTTTGTTGTTTGTTGTTTGTTGTTTGTCGTTTGTACTAATGACCAATGACCAATGACCAATGACCAATGACCAATGACCAATGACCAATGACCAATGACCAATGACCAATAACTAATGACCAATGACCAATGACCAATGACTAATCACCAATGACTAATCACCAATGACTAATCACCAATGACCAATGACCAATGACCAATGACCAATGACCAATGACCAATAACTAATGACCAATAACCAATAACCAATAACCAATAACCAATAACCAATTATAACTATGAATTTAAAATCTATCTTGCGCACTGTTAATCAATGGTTTTACGATACATCAGAAAGAGCCTTAGATCAGGCATATAGAGCCGCATTAATGATTAAGGTCATTGAAGATGAGCATTTTAATGGCCAAAAAATATCTGCTGATTCTGGTGGATACAGTGAAAGTGTAGTCTCCTATTTTGAGGCAGACTTGAAGAAATACTTAAATATTATCAAGGTCAGATTAGCGGAATTTAAGGCTAGTCGGTCAGTTTTAGGTAATTCGGAAATCCAACAAATGAATTCTCGTAATCTCAATACCAATAATTACGAGCAGTACTATTTAGCGAATAATAGTGAAAAACAGGAAGTTATTATTGAAAAGTTAAATTTCATCGACAAGATTTTAACAAAATATGAAGAAAACAAAACCCCTGAGTATTCAGCTGCTTTGATACCCATTGAGCCAAATCAAGAAAAGAGTCTCATTAAAAGAGATAGGGATAGCCAATCAACCCCCTTGCAAGAACCTGTGGATTTGCTCAAAGAGCCTAGGTCAAACAAGAAAAATATCAATAGTAGAGAAGGTATTTTAGATAAAACTGGGATCATACCCAGGTCTATATTAGGAACATTTAGCCGGATTCAGCGAGAACTAGATCCCAAGGCAGAAGAAAACGTAGTCCAAAACTTTCGCACATCAAAAACTAAAACTATCATCTCGATCAAATTTTTGATGATTTTAATCATTGTGCCGATTTTGACTCAACAGGTTACCAAGAGCCTACTTAAAGAAGTAGGAGTTGTCGAGAGATTCAGGGATAGTACTAGTGAACCATTTATCAACTATGAAATGGAAGAAGAGGCTTTCTTCGAGTTACATAAATTTGAAGAACAACTGCATTTCAAAAGTCTTATCGGTCTTGCCCCTAAACTTTCTTCAGAAGAAGAAGAAGAACTAGTCAAGGATAAAGCCAAAGAATTAGCCCAGGAATATCGCCAGAGAACAGGTAATGCCATTAGAAATATCATTGCTGATGTTTTCTCGCTGACTGCTTTTGGCTTGGTGCTCTACAACAGCAAGCAAGAAATTGCTGTTTTAAAGTCTTTTATGGATGAACTCATCTATGGTTTAAGTGATAGTGCCAAAGCTTTTATCATTATTCTGTTTACCGATATATTTGTGGGATTCCACTCGCCCCATGGCTGGGAAGTGATCCTTGAAGGAGTTGCTCGACATTTGGGCATACCAGCGAGTCGGAATTTTATCTTTTTGTTTATTGCAACCTTTCCCGTTATTTTGGATGCTGTGATTAAGTATTGGATTTTCCGCTACCTCAATCGTGTTTCTCCTTCTGCTGTGGCAACGTATCGGAATATGAATGAATAGGTCTTAGGTGTTAGCAATAAGTAGGTTGGGTGTAGCGATAGCGAAACCCAACATTCGTGTTACTGGCGTTGGGTTACTCTGCGCATGGTTGATTAGCGATTAATTCTGCATCATTTGTAATTGGACGTGGTGTAAATTTTGTGATTAAATTCAGGTAATAGGGGCTAGGGCTTGTTAAACCAGTTGTCATGTTTCCAATTTTCCTTATAATTAAAAAAATCAATGCCGATTGTCAATCATAACTTAGTTGATGCGCTAGAAATGCTATACATTGCATAGGGCGTATGCAATACGCTCCTACAGTCTGCACCAATAATGTTGCCATGACAATCCTACCAGCACCAACTGCTCGCACCCTTTCCTCAAGAATTCTCCCCTTAGAGAATGGAGATAGTCTCTCCAGAGAAGAGTTTGAGTGCCGCTACCATGCAATGCCTCACTTAAAGAAAGCTGAATTGATTGAAGGAGTCGTTTACGTGGCATCTCCCCTTAGGTTTGAACCCCATGCTGAACCCCACGCTAATTTGATTGTTTGGCTGGGGAATTATAAAGTTGTCACGCCAGATGTCCGACTTGGAGATAATCCAACGGTTCGCTTGGATATGGATAATGAACCTCAGCCTGATGCGGTTACATTCAGCAGAACATGGGGAGTTTGTTCAACAGTTAGCAGGGAAGCGATTGCCTACAGCACCAGCAAAGCTGATCGCCTACGACACCAGGGTAGCTGATTGCATCAGCGATAATCCAACTATTGGCCTAAACCCTAAACTTAGATAAAGTACTGCATATGATTATAACCAATATAAAGATTAGTCAACACTCTCAAGAAATTTTGCTCGAAGCGGCGGCGAAAAAACGCATCTCGGTGGAGGAACTGGCTTCGGAAATCTTAAATGAGGCTATTCACAATAAACTTTCCGGAATTGTCACTATTGGTGAAGATAAAAAGGAATATTCTCCTAATCTATTGGCAAACAAGCAACCCTACGCATACCATGCCGATCCTGAAGAGCCAGCTATCCCTCTAGAAGACTGGGATATAGAGAGTAGTTATGAAGAAGTTTTATGATTGTTCTGGACACTCATATTTTTGTTTGGTGGCTTCAGCTCGATCCTAAACTGACTAGTTACCATCGTGAAGTCATTGAAAATGAGAGACCAAATGGATTGGGAGTTTGTACAATAAGTCTTATTGAGATAGCAAGACTTGTTAGTGCAGGAAGGATAATTCTTCCCTTATCTATTCAAGAGTGGTTTGAAATTGCACTAGCACAAGAAGGAGTTACACTGATTCCTATCACTCCTGCGATCGCAATTGATGCTCAATCACTACCAGGTGATTTTCATAAAGACCCAGCAGATAGAATAATTGTAGCAACGGCGAGATTATCTAATTGTTCCATAGTGACAGTAGATCGGAAAATACTCAACTATCCTTATGTAAGCGCTATTCTACCATAACTGTCCGAATACATCGTCTGGCGGGTGTTGGAGAACCGACTGGATTGGTTTAGTCTGGAAGCTGGAGAATATGTACCACTGGAGGCAGATGCCGCAGGAGTAATCAAAAGCAGACAGTTTCCCGGGTTGTGGCTGGCACTGCCAGCGTTGTTGTCGGGAGATATGGTAAAGGTACTGGCAACGCTTCAAGAGGGGTTAAGCTCAGCAGAACATGAGGAGTTTGTCCAAACACTAAAGAATAAAAAGTAGGTTGGGTGAAACGAAGTGCAACCCAACACCCATAACTTAAAATATCCCTGAGAGGAGTTATGCTGATTCCTATCACTCCTGCGATCGCAAGGGAAAGATAATGTTGGGTTTCGTTACCTCAACCCAACCTACAAGATCAGCGATCTCACTACAAGATCAGCGATCTCACTCTACAAACGAGGTCCGATGTTTCTAGGGATCTGGTATTGGTAAGGAAAGAGTACCTGATCATGGTTTGCTTTTGTCCAATCCCTCAGATATTCGTTGACTTTATCAAATTCCTCTAGGTTTAATTTAGGGTCAAATTTGTCAAAATATTTTCCTGTTATACGAGCAATGCCAACCATTTTAGCCAGAAAAAGTGGATCGCTGTTGACTGACTGATAAACCTTGACCGGTATTGTTCGCTCCCCCAGCAGTTTCATTGCTGCTATTCTATGATGGCCTCCTGTTACAAGAAAGTCATTATTTGGCAAAAGTGTTACTGATACCGGCTGTTCTAAATCAAATCCCTTTTCTTTGATTAAATCCCTGATATCCGTAATGTTGCTTTCCTTAACACCAAGTCGTGGTACATTGTGAAGAGAAATTAATCGTTTAATTTCTACTTCTTTAACGTCCGGTCCATATTTTCCAACCCGTTTAACTTGCTCTCCGGTGGGCTTTGGTATGGCGGAACTGGAAAGATGAGGTAGGGTATCCAATAGTTTTTGAGGATCATAAGGCACATCGAAATATTTTTGAGCCACTGACATGACCTCATGAAACGTATGAGTTGGGTTTTTTGAAGTAGGCAGGAATTGGAAAAATGCAGCAGTCGTAAAGGCAAGATTACTGATATCGTTTGGGGACAGATCGTAATGCCTAGCAAGATTTAAAATATCTGCAGTAGAGCCGGAAAATCCTGACCATATTGAATACCCCAGTCTTCTTGCCTCTTCTACCTTTGGTCCAAACGGACTATATTTATCACGCCTACTGCCCATTTCCTTGGATATACTTGCCCGTTCTGCCTTCGCCAATAATTTCGTCTTTACTATGAAGCTATGAATCGTATTAACAGCAAAAAATAATTTTTCCAGAGAAGCTGTCCGGGTTGATACCAACTCCACAATATCCATTTTTTGGGGATCATTTCCTAAAAGAGATTTAGCATAACCTGCCTGAACGATGGCCTTCTGTTTTTGCCAGGAAAGTGCACTCATGTCTTGGCGGATCCTTCGTAAAATCTTCATCAATGTGGGTAAATAGAAATCTAAGTTCTCAAGAATCTTGAACGAGGCTTCCTCATTTAGTTCATTACTGCGTTCTGCACGTATGTTTTGTACTAGCGCCCAAAAAAGTTCTTCTGGGTTTTTGAAAGAATTATCCTGAGTGGATACTAACGGAAGTATACCACTTTCGTCAGATTGTATTTCTGAAGGTCCTTTAGCGTTGGCCCATTCTTGGAGCTTTAAGAATATTGTTTTCAGGTCACAGGGAGGGGAATAAATCTCATAATATTTACTAATGAAACTATTGATATATTCAATTTTCATAGCTTTCAGCGGTTGAACAACTTCGGGTTTTCTTCCCTCACGCTCGGCCAATTTATTTTCCTCAGTCTGCGCATATTGTTGTTTGGATTTTATGTAGGCATCTATTTCATCCTTATTTTTAGGGGTGACAACAGTAAAGCCGTCGATTGCCACGCGCCTCTGGAGCACTTCTTGCCCTGTTTCCTGGACGAATGTTTCAGAATGCTGATTTGCCTCTCCCTTCCCCCGCTCCCTCTGAATCAAGGTGACAAGAGTTTTCTTCATCAACTCATCGTCGTCACCTGGATGATCCACTTTGTGGAGCGCATTGCCCAGATTAATCGGCTGAGGTTCTGGCTTGTGCAACCGGACTCCTTTCTCCCCATTCTGCTGCACTACATGAGTCAACTCATGGGCAATCAACTCCTGCCCTCCTCGACTCCCCGGCTGATACGCTCCCTGCCGAAAGAACACATCCTGCCCTGTCGTAAACGCCTTTGCCTGTATCGATTTATTCAACTGATCCGACTGGGCATCAGTATGCACCCGCACCCCACTAAAATCCGCTCCCATCGCCTCACCTATAGACTGTTGCAGCCCTGCATCTAAAGGCTGTCCCCCTCCCCTGGCACTATTGATGGCAGATGCCAAATCTGTTGAGGCTTCCCCGCCTGCGATCGCTTCTCGACGCTGTAAGATTGACTTGGCTTGTAGTTCCTCCTCTTCCGGCATCACTTCTCGCTGTAAGTCTGGGGATAAGGGTGAAGCCTGTAGGGCAGAAATATCTCGTTTCGCCTGAAGTTCCTCCTCTGGTTTTTCTTGTCGCTGTACTGACTGCCCTTGAGTTGGCTGGGTGTTCGGGGGAGCATTTATCCGTTGAACCACCTGGGCTGCCACCTGATCGGCTTCTTGCTCGTACTTATCATTCGGTTGCCCGATCTTCAACTTTGCTTGGACTGCTTTGCTCTCGATCAGCCTTTGCAGTGGACTTGGTTCTCGACTGCCTCCTGGTTTCCACTCTGGGAGTTTGGTATCGGGTTTCTTCTCTGCTTTCGGCTGGACAACCGGCGGTGCCGTGAATTTGGCGGTTGGCAGCACGGATGATTTCTTGGCGATTCTTGGGGTTTGGTGCTGGCGACTCATAATCCGAGAATGTGATATAGAAAGTGTGATGCTATTGAATAGCTGACGTAAAAACTGATTTTGTCCATTGTTGCGTTACGCTGCTGCTAAAACAGCCTATCATTAACCAACAATAGCGTTTATGGGTATTTCCTACTCTTTACCAATTGTATTGTAACGGCTCATACCCCTTTTCCAGCGTTCCATAATGGAAAGAATTGTTAACTAAATGCACGATTTGATCCAGGATCTCGCAATCATTCGCTCTTTACTCGATGTGTACATTGCACAATATCGAGATGAAGAAAATTCTTTGGTTGGTAGTGATCTAGAGAAACTCGAAGAGCTTGCCCTAGCAATGCCTTCATCTGAGTCTCTAGAGCAAATTTGTCAGACTTTTGGACTTTCACCCTTTGAACGCCTGATCTTACTCTGTTGTGTGGGGCAAGCCATAGATCTCGAGTTTCCCAAACTATTCGCGATCGCCCACAACAAAGCAGAATCCAACTATCCCACCTTTCAACTAGCAACTCAGTGTTTGCCTGAACCCCATTGGGACGCTTTAACTAATAGTCATCCCTTGCGTCGATGGCAGCTCGTTCATTGTGCCACCAGCCCCGAACTTCCCCGTGCTTGCTTGCAAATTGACGAAGCTATTTTGCACTATCTCATGGGAGAACCCTATAGCGATCCGCTACTATCGGAAACGATCGCTCTGTGCTCCGATTCGTCATTAACCGATATCTCCCTTCAACCGTCTTATCAGAAGATTGTCGAACAAGCAGTGCCCCTTTTCTACGCCCCTCAATCGAAGATGCCAATCGTCCAGTTATGCGGGAGGCTGAGGGAATCCCAACGAGAAATCGCGGCCAAAGTCAGCGAGGAATTACAATTGCCTCTGTACTGCCTCCCTAGTGATGCTATTAAGAGCGATCGCACCGAGATCCAGTCCTTGGTCATGCGGTGGCAGCGCTGGTTTGCCCTCGCTCCCAGTTTATTACTGGTGGAAGTGAATGAATCTGCTTCAATCGAGGAACGCGATCATAGATGGGCGACCGACGCCTTTTTAAATAAGGTTAAAGTCCCGGTATTGGTGGCTACAGATCAAAGACTGCAACTGTCCCATCCCGTGGTTGTCACCTTTGATGTTGCGGGGCTCGAGTATGCAGAACAACTCCAACTCTGGCAAGCCGCGTGGCCAGATCCCGAAGGCGAGTTTGGTGATCATCTGGAACGATTAGCAGCACAATTCCGACTATCAGCTGCAATGATTCAAACAGCCAGTGCGGCAGTACTCTCGGACTCGGAATTAGCTCCTGAAGAACGGGGACATAAGCTCTGGGATTTCTGTCGGTTGCAAGCACGACCTGAATTAGAAGGATTGGCTCAACACATTGATGTCAGAGCCACTGGGGATGATCTCGTGCTGCCGGAACGCGAAAAAACAATTTTGCGGCACATCCTGACTCACGTCCGCCGACAAGCTAAAGTTTATCAAAATTGGGGCTTTGCCAGCAAAAATCAGCGCGGATTGGGGTTAAGTGTCTTGTTTGCTGGAGTTAGTGGTACGGGGAAAACCACAGCGGCTGAAGTTTTAGCCCACGAACTAAAACTGGATTTGTTTCGCATTGACCTCTCTTCGGTAATGAGCAAATATATTGGCGAAACGGAGAAGAATTTGCGCCGGATTTTTGATGCAGCGGAAAAGGGGGGAGGAATTTTGCTCTTTGACGAAGCCGATGCCTTGTTTGGTAAGCGAACTGAAGTGAAAGATAGCCACGATCGCCATGCTAACATTGAGGA
>JAAHGR010001099.1 GCA_010672425.1 Symploca sp. SIO2E6 | reverse complement strand
TTGAGTATGACTAAAGTCCTTACCATCAGCCATGCCCACCACTTGAATGAGCCTTGTGGAGCAATTTGGTGGGCAAGGGAAAAGAGGTATTTGCTCAATTCATAGGCATCAGTTTCCCCTTGCCCACCCTACGAGAGAAAGTGATCGCACTAAATTGTCGTTTAAATGCTAAACTTAAGCAAGATCAAGATAACAAGCTCTTTGAGAGAAACATGATGCTAGATGAAATAGCACTTGAACAGCGCCTAGCTACCCTGGAGCAAACAGTTTCCGATCTTCAGCGTCAAGTTAATAGTCAGCCTGCTACTGAAAATTGGTTAGATAAGTTCATTGGTTCAGTTTCAGATGAGGCGATTTTTCTGCAAGCTCTTAAATATGGGCGTGAGTTACGAGAAGTTGACCAGCCAGCAGATGAGGCTAATAATCTAGCTTGAGATACTTACTTGATACAGATCATATCAGTATTTTACAGAGACGTACTGGGGTAGCATTTGCTCAGTTAACATCCAGGATAGGACAGTATGAGCCTGAAAGTTTTGTGCTATCGATCATCAGTTTCCATGAGCAGGTGTTAGGTGCGCACAGCGTTATCGTTCGTGCCAAAAGCAGTAACGACATTCTCCGTGGATATACCTTATTAAAAGAAATCCAGCAGGGATTTGCGATCGCACCGGTTCTGTCCTTTGATGCAACATCAAATATAATTTTTGAAGAGTTGCGAAGTCAGAACATTCGGGTAGCTACAATGGATTTACGAATCGCAGCAATTGCCTTATCTCATGATCTAATACTCCTGACTCGAAATGTACGTGATTTTGGTAAAATTCCAGGTTTAGTAACTGAAGATTGGACTGTGTAAACTTTGGTAGTGTAAGATCTAGCTTTCAATCTTGAGTTATGTAACAGTATCTTCTAGGCTGTAGGTTGGGTGAAGCGTTGTTACCCCCTTTGACCAAAATCTCAAGGGAAGCTACCAAAAGCGAAACCCAACGCTAATTCTTTCGGTGTTGGGTTTCGCTTCAGGCTCTACCCAACCTACAATATTTGCGATCACTAAGATTTTCCCAATATGAGTAAATCAGATCGAATTTGAGCTTGCTATCAACATTGCTGTCTGCAATATGTTAGTAGTCAGCGGATGTCGAACCAGACTCTACGGAAGCGATTTGGTTTTGACCAGTCAAAGAATGTCCTGGTCTTTCAAGTGATTGGGGTCACCAAGGAAGCGGGGTTAATCAAGGCAGATGACTCTGCTTCTACCTCGACTCGTTATGCTCGTTACCTCCCTTTTTGGGCGTGAAAGTGCTTAAAAGCAAATCTATATGACGACGCCCCAAAGCTTCAAACCCTTATAAATCAAGGATTTAAGTGCTTAAAAGCAAAACAGGAGTTAGCTGGATAGAGTAATTTGCCCGGAGGACATTCGAGTGTTTGACGATGTTGATACGGAGTCATCGCTAGTCAAAATTGAAGCGATCGCTTACAAAGAAGGAAATATGCTCTTTATCTACGGTAGGGAGTACAATTTATGAAAACCATCACGCCTTCAGAAGATCCTGCTAAGATTCCCTCAGTATTTGAGCAAGCTAATGATGAAGATGTGATTATACAGTTGGCTGATGGAGGAAAGTTCATGTTGAGTGCTATTGATGATTTCGATTCGCTATGCTCGTTGCCTCCCTTTTTAGGCGTGAAAGTGCTTAAAAGCAAATCTATATAACTCAGTCCCAAAGCTTCAAACCCTTATCAATAAACGATTTAAGTGCTTAAAAGCAAAACAGGAGTCAGCTGGATAGGGTAATTTGCCGGAGAACATTCGAGTGTTTGACGATGTTGATACGGAGTCATTGCTAGTCAAAATTGAGGCGATCGCTTACAAATAAGGAAATATGCTCTTTATCTACGGTTTGGACTTTGGACAAAGAAATGTACTACGCTGTT
>JAAHGR010001098.1 GCA_010672425.1 Symploca sp. SIO2E6 | reverse complement strand
GGGAATTGGGAATTGGGAATTGGGAATTGGGAATTGGGAATTGGGAATTGGGAATTGGGAATTGGGAATTGGGAATTGGGAATTGGGAATTGGGAATTGGGAATTGGGAATTGGGAATTGGGAATTGAGAATTGGGAATTGGGAATTGGGAATTGGGAATTGGGAATTGGGAATTGGGAATTGGGAATTGAGAATTGGGAATTGGGAATTGGGAATGGAGAACCTGCCTTCTGCCTTCTGCCTTCTGCCTTCTGCCTTCTGCCTTCTGCCTTCTGCCTTCTGCCTTCTGCCTTCTGCCTTCTGCCTTCTGCCTTCTGCCTTCTGCCTTCTGCCTCCTGTCTCCTGCCTTCTGCCTTCTGCCTTCTGCCTTCTGACTTCTGCCTTCTGCCTTCTGCCTCCTGCCTCCTGCCTCCTGCCTCCTGCCTTGGAACCTTCAAAACACTAGTCTACTAGCTGGAAACGACCAGTCTGTAAGTTGTCAAATATAAGGTTAATTTGGCTGCGTTGCTCATCATTGACTTTATAGTCAGAAAGGATAGTGCTGACCAATTGTAGATGTTCTAGACGACTCAATTGACCCGTACTAAGAATACTGTCTACGATGGAGTTATAGGTTTGACTGGAGTGATGGTGAGTATTTCCTGCCATTGGCTAGTATTGTGTCAAGGGATCAATTGAGGGGTCTCCGCAGACGGGGAGAGGCACGGACAGAGGAACCAGAATAAGGCATCTGTTCCTCAGCAGTGAGTAGAGCACCGGTTAGCTAAAAATCATTCTGGGTTACATTCCTTATCTATAATTGTAGAAGGAATAGAGTAAATCTAAAATCTAAAATCTAAAATCTAAAATCTAATGCAGGTACACCGGATTCCAGTACTTTCTGATAACTATATCTTTTTGCTACATGATCCGAAGCTCAATACAGCTGCTGTAGTTGATCCAGCGCTAGCACAGCCAGTATTGCAGCGTCTGGAAAAACTCCGAGCCCAATTAGTGAGTATCTTCAATACCCACCACCACCATGATCATGTAGGGGGTAATCGGCAGCTGATGCAACCTTTTCCAGATGTTTGTGTTTATGGGGGAGCAGAGGATCGAGGCAGAATTCCTGGACAACAGGTGTTTTTACACGAAGGCGATCGCGTCGAGTTTGCTGGTCGGGTTGGGGAAGTATTCTTTGTACCTGGACACACGAGAGGACATATTGCTTATTACTTCCCCTCAACAGTGGCAGGTGAAACTGGGGAGCTATTTTGCGGTGATACCTTATTTGCTGGAGGATGTGGCCGACTGTTTGAAGGTTCACCGGCACAGATGGTAGATTCTTTGAGTAAACTGCGAGCCCTACCAGATGCAACCCGGATCTGGTGTGCTCATGAATACACTTTGAAAAATTTGCAGTTTGCCCTGAGTGTAGATGGGGAGAACCCAGATTTACAAACTCGATATCATCAGGTGCAGGAGGCTCGTAGTCGTGGAGAAGCAACGGTGCCATCCCAGGTAGGGATAGAAAAGCGCACCAATCCCTTTTTGCGTTGGGAGCAACCGTCTCTACAGGCTGCGGTTAAGGCTACAGAACCGGTGCAAACCTTTGCGCGGTTACGAGGGAGGAAAGATCAGTTTTAAGGACGCGAGGACGCGGGGAGCTGATATTACTTTATAATAGGTAAACTGTGCGCACATATATAAACCTCTGAACTCTAGTCAGTTGTACTCTGTCAATTAAGAAACGCAAGCATTGAGGGCGCAAGCATTGAGGGCGCAAGCATTGAGGGCGCAAGCATTGAGGGCGCAAGCATTGAGGGCGCAAGCATTGAGGGCGTATGCAATACGCCCCTACACCCCGCATCAGTAGGGGCGCAATGCTTGCGCCCTGAGCAATGATAGAATGGGCGTCCCGTATGCATGGTAAGCATGAGCTTTATGAGAAATAGACAGTGGC
>JAAHGR010001097.1 GCA_010672425.1 Symploca sp. SIO2E6 | reverse complement strand
TAACAAATTTTGGTGATTGTGGCTTCCTAGCATCTTTAATGATGCTACTGGTAGGATTGGTTCTGATTGTGCGATCGCCCAGCCGTTTTCGATATATACCCAAGGTTGGAGATCCCCACTCTCCCTACCTTGAATACTGGTCCAATAAGCATCAGGCCAATGACTTTTACCCAACCGGCGTAAGTAGGGGTCATCTCCGTTAATTACTTGCATCTTGGAGCGGTGCAGCAGAGATGCTTTAATTTCATAGTAGTTTTCTATAGTCTTGTGACGACTAAGATGATCCGGTGTCAAGGTTGTCAAGATACCAATATGAGGGGCTAGCTTTTGGGAAGATTCAATTTGGTAACTACTGATTTCGGCAATTACCCAATCAATTGTTGATTGTTGTTTGTTGTTGGTTGTTTGTTGTTTGGGAACTGTTTCCTTGTCTCCCTTATCTTCTTTATCTCCCCATCTCCCCATCTCCCCATCTCCCCATCTCCCCATCTCCTCAAGGGCCAACTCACAAGCTGCATAGCCGATATTGCCACAGGCGGGAGCATGGAAGCCAGCGGTTTGAAAAATGGCGCTGATGAGGGCAGTGGTAGTGGTTTTGCCGTTGGTACCAGTAATGCCTACCCAAGGACAGGAGTTCAGATAACGCCAAGCGAGTTCTAATTCTCCAATAGTGTCAATGCCTTGGTCTCTAGCAGCTTTTAGTACGGGTATATTCCAGGGAACACCGGGACTAACTACAATTAATTGAGGTAAATCAGGAGTATCAAGGGTTAGGGAATGACCCAGTTTAACAGTAATTCCTGCTTCGGTAAGCACTTGTTGTGGCGAAGTTTCTGAGTTGTAGCGAGCAGCGAAGCTTTCTGGACTAGCAGAATCGCTTACGGTTACTTGCCAACCGTTTTGCTTGAGTAGCCGTGCAGCGGCTATTCCTGATCTCCCTAAACCAATGACCTGAGCATTAGGCATAAATTAAATGGCAGAATTCCCTGGTATTGCATTCTATATCTTATACCAAAAGGGAGTAGTAGTGGCGTGACACAGCTAAAAAGGTGTAATAGGAAATCGACGGCTTCCTTGTAAATTAAGGGTTTGAGCCAAAATCTATTCCCTCATTTTAAGTGTGTCACGCTACTACTGGCGTGACACACCTTAAATGATGGAATAGATGTAGGTTGGGTCGAGGCAACGAGACCCAACGCTGGAGCGGGTTGTGTTGGGTCTCGCTATCGCTCTACCCAACCTACATTTTTAGCTGTGTCACGGCAGTAGCGTAGTACACCTAAAGCTGTGGAATACGAAGTAATGAGTAGATCTAGATTTTTTTTCTGTATCCCAATTCCCAATTCCCAATTCCCAATTCCCAATTCCCAATTCCCAATTCTCAATTCTCAATTCTCAAAACCGCTTCACCACGACGGTACAGTTCGTGAGCATAATCAGTCCAAGTTCCTTGTCCCCAATAGCGGAAACAACTGGTTTCCACTAATAAGGTATACAGTAAGGCTGCTTGGTAGTCAGAACGTTTGGTTACCGAGGGGTCTTGCTGCACTAAGGGGTCATATTTTTTGTGGAACATGGCGCTGAGTTGATTCATGGGTTCCAAGACATTTTCGTAACCCTTAACCCAACTTAAATCATCTGTCCAAGATGCACCGTCCATGTGGAATTGATGATCCGTTGCTTTTAACTCTTGGAGCGCTTGCTCCACTGCTTCTGGAGTAGCATTATCAGGATCTACTCGCTGCCAAATTTTGTGCTGATGGATGGCTTGACAAGGGGGATAGTCCTCAGGATTGGCTCCTGCTGCCTCAATTAACTCCAAATATTCCGTGCCATTGACCCCCACAACCCCAGCTGTACTTTGACCATTATCCTGGATTTCCGGCCAAACGATTGGGTAATCCCGAGGAAATTCATTCATCATCACGCCGCCATTTTCCCCGTCGGCAATTTGGA
>JAAHGR010001096.1 GCA_010672425.1 Symploca sp. SIO2E6 | reverse complement strand
ATCGGTTCAATTAAGAAGTCGGGGATCTTCGGGGGGATTTAAGGCTACAGGGGAATTTAGAATTAGAAATTGGCATAAAATTGTAAATTTACTGTAGGGGCGGGTAATGGGTCGCCGTTAACGTATTTAACGACAGTGTTGGTACAAAACCCGCCCTGTCGATAACCTTGCGATTACCAAATTCTACACCGAAGCCCCCTAAATTAGGCAATTATGGGGGACTTTGAGACAGTGCGAGCTTAATCTTGTAGGGTAGACTTACTGGCAAGATGCCAGTTCCACAGTTCTATTTTATAGTCGAGACTCTCATTGTTGGATATTGGCGATTGCATGTAGAATTGATTTAATCTAAAATATAAAATTGTTTCTCAAAAGGTAAAAATAAGACAATGCTCAAAACTTTTAAGGCTATTTTGAAAGACAATAATCTTCAATGGCTTGATGAAACTCCAGAGATCACATCAAACAGTTTCGTCAAAGTTCATGTAACCTTATTAGAAGAACCCACAATCATAGAAACCAGATCTGATGGCAAGAAAATGGCTGAAGCCTTAGATAAATTATCAAAAAATAATGCTTTTGCAGGAGTAGATCCTCAAGAGTGGCAACGAGAAATTCGTCAAGACCGAACATTACCCAATCGAGATTAAGAAATGTTACTTGACAGCAATATTATAATCTATGCAGCACAATCAGAAAATCAATTTTTAAGGAGTTTTATTGCTCAACATTCCCCTGTGGTTTCTGCTCTGTCTTGTATTGAAGTATTGGGCTATCACCAGCTAAGCAATGAGGATAAGATTTATTTTGACGATTTTTTCACGGCTGTTCAAATTTTACCAATTTCTCAAGATGTCATTAATCAAGCCGTGAGACTTAAACAAATTAAAAAGATGTCTTTAGGAGATTCTATTATTGCAGGAACTGCTTTGGTTGATGATTTAACTCTTATTACTAGAAATGTTGACGACTTTAGCTGGATTACTGAGTTAAAGTTGATGAATCCTTTTGATACCGTAAATTTGTAGGGGCGGGTGAGAGAATGTAGAATGAAGAATTTAGAATGTAGAATTGGAAATTAGCATAAAATTCCGTAAATTTATTGTATGGGCGGGTAATGGGTCAGGTGTTAACGCATTTAGCGACAGTGTTGATACAAAACCCGCCCTGTCGATAGCCTTGCGATTACCAAATTCTACCCCGAAGACCCCTAAATCCCGCAATTCTGGCGGACTTTGAGACACTGCGATCGCTTAATCTTGTAGGTAGACTTACTGGCAAGATGCCAATTCCACTATTCTATTTTATAAGAGATTGGCTGAACCGGGAGGTTGCGACAGGGCGGGTTTTGCTTCCAAGATTTGGGTTAAATGGGCTAGATTATCTCTAAACCCGCCCCTACAATATGTGCAGATGATATGTGCAGATGATATGTGTAGATAATAGGTGCAGTTTAATTCTTGTTAGACGTAAATGTTGAATTCGCTAGCACTATCCGCAATTGCAACAACACTATAGAGCATATCTATCTTGATACAACCTTTTGGATGAGTATGCCCAAAAAAATCAGTTGTCAACCACCATATATGTGCGCATATTATCCCATTATAAAATAATAGTCGCAAATCAGCAATATTGTCAACCTAAATTGCCTAAAGCACCAGATTCTAGATCCCCGACTTATTCTTCCGGAATACCTGAGTTAATCATCGGTTCAATTAAGAAGTCGGGGATCTTCGGGTAGATTTAGGTCTACAGGGGAATGTAGAATTTAGAATGTAGAATTTAGAATGTAAAATTGGATAAAATTCCGTAAATTTACTGTAGGGGCGGGTTTAGGGTCGCCGTTAACGCATTTAGCGACAGTGTTGGTACAAAACCCGCCCTGTCGATAACCTTGCGATTACCAAATTCCACCCCGAAGCCTCCTAAATCCCTTAATTCTGGGGGACTTTGAGACA